>JAENXK010000121.1 GCA_016649615.1 Thermoleophilia bacterium | reverse complement strand
AGCACGGCCTTGTAGAAGGAGGCGTAGTCGGTTATTTCACTCTCCCGTCGCTCCTCGCCGTTGAGGATCACGTAGAGGCTGACCACGCTGACGTCGAGCCGGTCGCAGTCTTCCTGAGAGAGCGATGCGGTGGTATCGGTGACCAATGCTATGCCGGAGTCCGCAGCCACGTAACGGTTCTATCAGACCGGGCGTGGTCTGTCGGAAACGGTCGCTACGATCGGAGCCGTGGCCAAACCCGTCCTGTACCGATGCGGAGCCCCGACCGACTTTCTGTGCGCCTGCGGCAGCGTCAACAGGGCACTGAAACGGGCCGGGGTCGACCACGAGACCCGCCGGGTGCCCTCTTCGAAAAAGAAGCGTCCCGAGATCGTCGAGCTGACCGGTCAGAAGAAGGTTCCGGTGCTGGTCGACGGTGAGGAGGTCGTACACGATTCCCGGCGGATCCGGGAGTACATAGGGCTGAAGTGGGGCGACGAATAGGGCCGGCGATACGGCGGAATCGGCCGGGGCGGCCGAAAGCCGGGGGCCGGGTCCCTCAGGCGGTATCATTTCCAGCATGAGCGATGCACCCGAAACAATCACCCTGACCGAGACCGCCGCCGAGAAGGTCGCCGAGTTGATCGGCGATCAGCCGGAGGGGCAGGAGCAGGCTCTCCGGGTAGCTGTGCGGGGCGGAGGCTGCTCCGGGTTCCAATACGCGCTGGCATTCGATACGAAGGGCGAAGACGACCACATCTTCGAGCACCGGGGAGTGTCGGTGATCGTCGACAAGGTCAGCATGCAGTTCGTGATCGGCTCTGAAGTCGACTACGTCGAGGGACTGACCGGGGCCGGCTTCCAGGTCAACAACCCGAACGTCGTCGCAGCCTGCGGCTGCGGGTCGTCATTCCAGGTCAAGGACGAAGCCGAAGAGTCAGTTCCGGCCTAGCTCCTCCGGGGTTCTCCCGGCTCAGCTTCCTTCGATCTTCATCGGCGGGCTCTGGTAGGGGCTGTCACCGGCGGCCGCCGGTTCCGCTTCCGCCTCTTGCCGGGCAGGCTGCTCGACGCCGAGGCTCTCGGCCAGCTCGCCGTTGGTGAACATCTCCTCGACGATGTCGGCTCCACCGAGCAAATCGCCGTTTACGTAGAGCTGGGGGAAGGTCTCCCAGTCGGAGATCTCGCTGGTGACCTCGCGCAGCGGCTGGAGTGCCGGCAGCACGTCGATCGCACCGTACTCGACGCCCATCTGATCCAGCACCTGAACGGTTCTCATCGAGAAGCCGCAGCGGGGGGCTGTCGGGGTGCCCTTCATGAAGAGCAGCACGGGGTTTTCGGAGATCAACTCCTGGACGCGTTCGGTCAATTCCTGATCGGCCATGTCCTGATGCTAGTTGATCGCGTGGCCCGGCTATCGCCGAAGGGATGCCAGGGCGGTCAGCCGAGGATCTTGATCGTCAGCGCGTGAATCGTGCCGTCGTCGAAGCGCTCCCTGACCGCGGCCTTGACCAGCCGGTGCTGGTCGATCCGGGTCAGTCCCTCGAACTGGGGTGCCTTCACCTCGGCCCGGAGGTGGTCGCCGGTACCGGTTTCATCGATCACGGCCGCGGTCGAACCGGGCAGCGCCGATTCGATCATCGCCTTCAGTTCTCCCAGGTCGGCTGCCATCGCGAAGCAGGCTACCCGGAGGCGGTTTCGGTCGCGGCGTCGAGCATCTCTTCGACCCGCACGAACTTGACCCGCGGCCGGCCGTGCGGCTCGCCGCGACCGACCTCGACCCGGTCGATCGCCTGCCAGCCCGCGAAGGTGACGAAGTCGGCCCCGCGTTCGGCCAGCAGAGTCTCGATCGCGGCCGGCTCGGGATCTGGAGGATCGAGCAGAGAGCCGGTGCCGACGTCATCCAGCAAGTGGTCGACCGTTTCCTTGGCGCATTTCTTGTTGGTCCCGATCACGCCGGAGGGGCCCCGCTTGATCCAGCCGGCGGTGTAGTGGCCGGTGCGGTGGTCCCCTTCGTGGCTTTCCAGGACCCGGCCGTTCTGGTTGAGGATCGTGCCCCGCTTCTCGTCGAAAGGAATCCCCCGGAGCGGAATCCCCGTGTAGCCGACCGAGCGCAGCACGAGGTCGCAGGAGAGTTCTTCCCGTTCACCGGTGTCGCGGGCACGGAGCGTGCCGTCGTCGTCGATCAGCTCGTTCCGCCCGATCACGATGCTCTCGACCCGGTCACCGCCACGAATCTCGACCGGTGAAGCGAGGAAGCGCATGACCAGCCGTTTCGGCCTGCCGTCCGGCTCGTTGGCGGCGAACCCGTTGACGATCTCGACGTTGTTTCGCGCGGTCTTGTCCGCCTCCTCCGACTCGATATATGCCCGGCTGGCCGGGTCGAGCTCGATCTCGGCCGGGTCCACGATCACGTCAGCCTCTTCCAGCTCGCCCATCTCCCTGATCTCGGGGTTCGTATAGGCGGCCTGGGCCGGACCGCGGCGGCCAAGGATCACGATTTCTTCGACCGTGCTCGCTTCAAGCCTGTCGATCGCGTGGTCGGCGACGTCGGTCCGGCGCAGCTCATCGTGGTCAAGGGCGAGCATCCGGCCGACGTCCATGGCGACGTTTCCGTTGCCGATCACCACCGCCCGCTTGACATCATCAAGCCTGAAATCGCGATCGGCGTAGTCGGGGTGGGCGTTGTACCAGCCGACGAATGCGGTCGCCGCGTGGCTTCCGGGGAGGTCCTCTCCGGGTATCCCCAGTTCACGGTCGGCTTCGGCACCGAACGTGTAGATGATCGCGTGGTAGTGGCGCTCGAAGTCCCGGACCGCGAGGTCGCGACCGACTTCCACGTTGCCGAAGAAGCGGAACCCCTCCTTGGCCGCCGTCCGTTCGTAGACCCGGGTCACCGACTTGATTTTGGGGTGATCGGGGGCGACCCCGCCGCGGACCAGTCCGTAAGGCGTCGGCAGCCGGTCGAACAGGTCCACCTGGGCGTGGGTTTCGGCATCCTTGAGAATCTGCTCAGCGGCGTAAAAACCGGCCGGCCCGGCGCCTATGATCGCTACCCGGAGCGGGCTGTCCTCGGTTCCTGGCCGTGCCATGCGCCCGAGACTAGAGAGTACGGTTGGCGTTGGCGTCAATCTCGGCGGCAAAAAGCGGCCAGAGTTCCAGCGGGAGGTCGTGTCCCATGCCCTCGAACATGCGAAGGCGGGCGCCAGGGATCGCATCGGCCGTGGCCCGGCCTCCGCGCGGGGGGACCAGCTTGTCGGCCGAGCCGTGAAGGACCACGACCGGGACCTTCAGCCCTCCCAGCGCCTTGTTCCGGTTCGGCTGGACGTTGACCGCGTGAAGCTGGCGGGCAGTGCCCTGGCGGTGGATTCCGCGCTCCCAGGCCCGGTCGGCCAGGGCCACCAGGCGCTGGGGGTCCATCGGATAGGCGGGAGAACCGAGCAGCGGTATCAACTCCAGGGTCCGTTCGATGTAGGCGTCGTAGTCGTTGGCCACCGGCCGCATCATCGCGGCCAGCTGTCTGGGCGCGGGCAGGGCATCCTTGAAGGCGCCTGTCCTGGACATGATCGAACAGAGCGAGAGCACCCGGTCGGGATGCTCGACCGCGATCGTCTGGGCGATCATCCCGCCCATCGAAAAGCCGGCGACGTGGGCCTTCTCGATCCCGAGATGACCCAGCAGGTTGACCGAGTCCTGCGCCATGTCGGACAGCCGGTACCGGACTCTCGCCGGTACCCCGAGCATCATCGGCACCACATGTGGCACGTCAGCGTTATAAAGCACCGTCGAGCGCCCGCAATCCCGGTTGTCCATCCGGATGACCCGGAATCCACGCTTGACCATCGTTTCGCAGAAGCCTTCGTCCCAGTAGATCATCTGGGTGCCGAGGCCGGCGACCAGGAGCAGGGCCGGATCATCCGGGTTGCCGCAGTCGTCGAAGGTGATGTCGACCGGTCCGTACCCGGTTTCGGTCACCCCGTGGGCGGTCTGCTCGGGCGGCGTTTCGGTCACGCTCATCTGCTTCATCGTCTGTCCAGCGCTGGATTTGCCATCGGGGGCTAACGATACCGGTCCACTCTGCGAGCCTGGTGCAGAAGCGTCTGACATAGCGTCTGACATATTGAATGACGATATGTCGCACCGGAAACCGCACCGGAAACCGGATTGTCTGCGGCGTCAGTCCGCCCCGGATTCGGTGAAAAGCCGCATTCTCGGCTATGATGTTCCACCGTGCGAATCGCCCTCGTCACCCCGTATTCGTGGACTTACCAGGGCGGTGTAAACCGGCATGTCGAGGCGCTGGCCGAAGAGCTGCTCAGCCGAGGCCATTACGTCCGTGTCATTGCGCCGTTTGATCCCCCCGATCGCCTGTCCAAAGTCCTGCACCGCGCTCCCGCCGAACGGCTCGAGGCGCCCGATTACCTGATCCCGGTCGGCCGTACGCTGGGGGTAGGCGCGAACGGCTCGGTATCGAACATCCCGATATTTCCTGAATCGATCCGCGGGACCCGGCGGGCGATCGAACAGGGCAACTTCGACGTGGTCCACCTTCACGAACCGACCACTCCGGCCAACGGCTGGGACACCTGCCTATCGAGTTCGACTCCGGTGGTCGGCACCTTTCACGCCTACTCGACCAAGCCGGTGCCGAACCGGCTGGCTGCGTTCGCCGGGGCACATCGCGTACTCAACCGGCTCTCCGGCCGGATAGCCGTCTCCGAGGCAGCCGCCTGGACCGGCCGGCGCTGGTTCGGCGGCAACTACACGATTATTCCCAACGGCGTCAACGTCGAGATGGCCCCCGCCGGCGGCAAATCCTCCAGCGAGAAGCTCAGGGCGCTGTTCGTCGGCCGGCCCGATGAGCGCAAAGGCCTGCCGGTCCTGCTGCGCGCTTTCGAAGCCCTGGTCGAGCAGGCACCGAGCCGGCTGGCGATCGTCGGAGCCGAGCCTGATGACGTGCGCCGCCTGCTGGCCCACCCCGAACTCGAAGAGCATCTCGACCTCCACGGCAAAGTGAGCGGTCCCGAACTCTGGCGCCGTCTCCACGAGGCCGATCTGCTCTGCGCACCGTCACTTTCAGGTGAGAGCTTCGGCATGGTCCTCACCGAGGCTTTCGCCGCCGGCACCCCGGTGATCGCGTCGGGGATCGCCGGCTACAGCGACGTAGTCACCGACAACGTGGACGGAGTGCTGGTCCCCCCGGGTGATCCGCAGCGGCTGGCCGAGGAGCTTCAGCTGGCGCATCTCGAGCCCGAGCGCCTCCGTCGCATGGGCAAGGCCGCGCGGGAGAGTTCCCTGCGCTACGCCTGGCCGGCTGTCGCCGACCGGGTCACCGAGGTCTATGAGCGCGCCGTCGAAGTCCCGGCACCGGAGACCGGCTCTGACCGGGTGAAGCGCCGGCTCGGCGTGGCTCCCAGTGACGGGCTGCCGGCAACTCCGGCGGCCAGACTGCTTTCGCTGGACCCGGCGCCCGCCGAAGGTCCCGCCGGCAGGAGCCGGATTGTCCGCAAGTTGGCGCTCGGGATCGCCGGGCTGCTCGGTATCGGTCTGACCGCGATCGCAGCGCAGCGCATCGGGGTCGACCAGGTCGGCCAGGCGATCGTCCGGTCGGATATGTCCTGGGTGCTGGTCGCCCTGGCCCTGATGGCCGGCTCTCTTTTTCTCCGGGCCCAGGCCTGGTTCTACATCGCCCGTGCAGCGATGCCGGGATCACCACTCCGTCGCAGGGATTTCACCTCGGCGACGATGATCGGGGT
>JAENXK010000063.1 GCA_016649615.1 Thermoleophilia bacterium | reverse complement strand
GACATATGGGACGCATCAGCCGGTACCACTGCGGTACCACTGGCTCACATGGTGACGAAGGCCGAACAGATGGCTCGCCTCCAAGTAGACATCCAGTGGGGGCAACCTGCTCAAGCCGGGAACGTCCTGAGCAGAGCGATCAGGTCAGACTGATCGCACAGCGCGATTCCATGCTGGCCACCCCGCACCATCAAGACGATAATCATTAGATGCTAGAGAGAACCTTTGCTCGGCTCGATCTCTTCCGGTCGTCCCAACGCAGTCTGGCCGGCACTACCGGCAACCTGACTCGGAAGGCCACCGGTCATGAGGAACGTGAGCAGAATGACCCCCGCAACGGCAACAACGGCTGTCTGGAGCGCCTCGATCTGAGAGTCCTCGTAACCTTCGACGAGCGCCTGGACTTCCTCGATCTCGAGTCCGGCCTCGGTAGCGCCGGCTTCGACTGCAGCTGAGGGCACGAAGCTGACCTCTCCACGGATCTCGAGCGCGATCTCTTCCCTGAGATTTGCCGGGAGGCGCTGATCCTCAGCGATGTCGGCAAGGAATGCGCTTGAGAGGATCGAAATCGTAATCGCCCCGATGAAAGCCACACCAAGCGCAGACCCGAATTGGCTTGCTGTGTTCAACAACCCGCCCCCCTCGCTCTGTTCGGCTTCCCCGACAGACGATTGGACTACGTTCGCGAGCTGAGAGA
This sequence comes from Thermoleophilia bacterium, assembly GCA_016649615.1. GTDB lineage: Bacteria > Actinomycetota > Thermoleophilia > Solirubrobacterales > 70-9 > 67-14. Next base: position 10,521 of record JAENXK010000063.1, on the reverse strand, counting down.
CCATCAGCCCGATCCCGACGCCGAGCAGGGCCATCGCCAGACCGAAGGTGAAGCTGTCGAGGTCGGGCTCCAGAGTGCCAAGAAGGACAACAACACCAAGAACCAGGAATCCCAGCCCTGACCGGACGAGGAGCCGTGGGGAGAAGCGCGTGGCCAGCCTGGCGCCGACGATGGAAGTGATGAACATCGCGATCGAGACCGGCAGCATGCGAATGCCGGTGTCCAACGCGTCGAGTCCCTGGACAACCTGTAGATAGAGGGGTATCGTGAAGAAGATCGAGGCAAGGATCAGGGTCTGGCCCAGGGTGGTCTCCAAGCCCGATCGAAGGGCGGGGATCGAGAACAGCGTGGTCTGAACCAGAGTGCTCTTGCCCTGAGACTCGAGCCACTGTTCCCAGCGCCAGAAGGCTGAGAGAACAATCAATCCGATCGCGACCATCACTGGAGTGAGCGACAGCCCGAGTGGCTCGATCGGTGAGTTGCTGGGAGTGATCCAGCCCCACTCGGTGGCTTTGAGAATGCCGTAAACGACGAGGCCCACTCCAGTTGCGGAGAGAATCGAGCCGACCCAGTCGAGGCTCGGCCGATTCTCCACCGGTTCGTCCTTCTTCAGGCGCCCGAGCGAGAACAGAATCGCCAAAGAGAGAACGACCTCGCCAACGAATACGACCCTCCAGCACATCTCGGTCGTGACCCAGCCGCCGAGGATCGGCCCAACCGCGATCCCTATTCCGGCCATGGCACCGATGATCGCGTAGGCGTCGACCCGCTGCTCCTTCTCGAAATTGGTGGCAACCAAGGCCAGCAGGACGAGGGCGGCACCGATCCCCTCGAGGATTGACCATCCGAAGGTCAAAGACGGGACTGACCACGAGACGGCCGTCAGGGCCGAGCCCGAAGCGTAGATCACCATCCCGATCGCGAGTATGCGCCGACGCCCGAAGATGTCACCGAGCTTCGCTCCGGTAAGCAGCAGGGCGGCCATCACCAGCGAGTAGAGAGTAATCACGGCTTGGATCTGCGTAACCGTGGTGTCGAAGTCCTCGACCAGCGTGCTGATCGCGACGTTCATCACGGAACTGTCTAAGACCATCAGGAACTGCGCGGTTCCAAGTATGATCAGGGGGCCGACCTCCACCGCGCCATCCTGCCGACGCGTCGGCAGCAGATTAGCCGTGTCATTTGACGCCGCCCGTGCCGAGTACCCCGACTGGTACCGCAAAGTCCGATGCTCGGGGTGATAATCCTGAGCGGCCGTGGTACCGAGCGCGACCGGGTTCGTGGCCTCGAGCAGGGCGCCGACGACTACGTGGTCAAGGCCGGGGGATCGACCGCCAAAGAGGTGATGGAGGGCGCTCTTGGGGCGTCCTCCGTGGTTTCTCTGCCCCGTTTGCGCCTCGGCCCCCCTTGCGCCGCGGACCCTCCTGACATAGGCTTGGTCTCAACCAACTCGGGAGGAGTCCCCGGTGCAGAGGATCAAAAAGGCGGTGCCCTCGCCGGCCATGCTCGTCGCTGTCGTCGCTCTGGTGGCGGCGCTTGGCGGGGGGGCGGTTGCCGGAGTGGCGGTTACGTCGCTCAACAAGAAGCAGGGCAAGAAGGTCCGGACGATCGCCAAGAAGCAGGGCAAGAGGCAGGCGAACAAGCAGATAACCAAGAAGGCGCCGGGCCTGTCGGTGGCGAGCGCGACGACGGCCGACAGCGCGACGACGGCCGGCGACGCCGACACGGTGGACGGAAAGCAGGCGAACGAGCTGGAGACCAATTCCGCCTACGCGCAGGCGTCACCGGATAATCCGATCACCACGACAATCGAGCAGATCCTCGCGACGACGATCACGACCCAGTCGACCAAGCGGGTGACCGCGGAGGCCAGCGTGCAGGCAAGCAATGGAACCGGCGAAGGTGTGGTTAGCTGCACCGTCTCGATCGCGGGCCAGACGGGGAAAGGCTACGGCACCCTAATCACCGACAACACCGGCATTGGGCAGGACCCCGGCTTCGTCGGGCCCCGTTACTCGCGCGAGCTCGGTCCGGGCACCCACCAGGTGACCCTCGACTGCAAGGCGTTAACTGGAGCGAGCGACATCACGATCAGGGACGTCAGCCTGTTCGTCTCGGCGCTCGGCGCGTAGCGCTCACCTTTGAGCATCGGTCGTGCACGGCGCCTCAGCCGCCGCGGTCTGGACCGGGTGAAGGCCGAGCCGCCGGTAGAGGGCTCCGCGCTCGGGCGAGGTCAGCTGAGGGGGCCTCCCAGACCCAACCCGGTAGGGCCTCCAGCCGGGTGCGCCTGACGCTGTCAGTCACCTACCCCGGCGCGGACGGGACCACCGTGAGTGGTGAGTTGATGCAAGCACGAGGGGCCGGGGCGGCTCAGTGCCGGATCGGAGGGACGCTGTTCGTCGGTTAGGGATGCTCGCGGCATAGGAGGCGAAGCCCGGACACGGAGGGCGGTCTTGGGGCGTCCTTCGTCGTCTCGAAGGCTTCCTGGCTGAGGCCCTAGAACGATTCGACGCAGCCAATTGCGGGGATAACGAAAGAACGCTCGGTTCTTCAGGCCGTAATGTTCAAGTTCTCCCAGGCCAACGAGGTCATCAAGAGCAGGCTTGAACTCCAAGACACCTGGTACCACGAGCGGTACCCGAAGACGCATCGGTGATCTGACGGACGGATCCAGTCCGGCCGGAGCTCCCTTCCCAGGCCGTCCTTCCGGTATCGGGGCGACTGGATTTGAACCAGCGACCTTTCGACCCCCAGTCGATGAGGCGGGCATGTAGATGCGTCCTGGAGCGTCCGATGCGTCCATTCTGTCCCGGGCCGTGGACTCCCTGGACACATAGGACGGATCAGTCGGTACCACGCTGGTACCACGGCATGTCGCAGGTTTGTAGCGGGGGCCCGCTTCGTTTCTCGCTACCACCCGCGGATCGTCGAACGCCGGCCACATCTCGTGCGACTTGCCGTCGCACTCGCGGGTCGCGCGGCGGTCGCTGGCGGTGTCCAGATGAGGCGATCAAGAAAAGACCGGAACGCATCGAGATCGGCAAGAGCTCGCCCAACCTGGCGAGCCCCGCGGGAACCCTGTAGAAACCGGCAGGTGGAAACTCCCACAACAAAGTTCCTCGATCACGACGGAACAAGCATCGCGTGGCAGGTTTTCGGCGAAGGGCCGGAGGAGATCCTCTTCATCCCGGGCTGGATCTCGAATGTCGACATGTACTGGCAGTATCCGCAGTCGAGCGCGTTTTTCGCCGAGCTGGCCCGGTTCGCGCGGGTCGCCGTCTATGACAAGCCAGGAACCGGGGCCTCGGATCCGCTGCAGACGACGCCCTCGGTGGAACAGCGCGTCGATCAGCTGATCGCCGTGATCGACGCCGCCGGGCTCGTCCGGCCTACGGTGATCGGCGTCTCAGAGGGCGGCATCACCGCATGCCTTGCGGCGGCGGGACGTCCCGACCGCGTAGCGCAGCTCGTCTTGCTCAACGCCGGGGCCGGAGGGTTGGACCGGCGAGCGAAGGGCGAGCTCACCGACGCAGAGTTCGACGCCCATACCGATTTCATCCGGGCGATGGGGTCAAGCTGGGGCGAGGGGCGCGGCGGTGAACGCTGGCTCCCCGGTCTACCGGATCCCGATGTCGCCTGGGGACGCCTGCAGCGTGCCTGCGCCACACGCGCTGTCGCGCGCGACTACCTGGCCACGCTCGAAGCCGGCCTGACCGCATGGGACGTCCTCGAGGCGATCCGCCAGCCGACGCTCGTCCTTCAGCGCCGCGACGACCTGATCATCAGGGTCGAGCTCGCGCGTGCCCAGGCTGAACGCATCCCGAATGCGACGCTCGTCGAGCTCGACGGAGCCAACCACCTGCCCTGGCTCGGCGAGACGAACGAGATGCTCGCGCAGCTGCGCGCCTTCGTCGGAGCGCCGCCGCCCGTCGCCCGAGCCGAGCGCGTTCTCGCCACCGTGCTCTTCACCGACATCGTCGGATCGACCGACCAGCTCGCGCGGCTGGGCGACGCGGCCTGGAGCGTCAAGCTGGACCGCCACGCAGAGATCGTGCAGGACGGTCTGGACCGCTTCGACGGCCGGCTGATCAAGACCACCGGGGACGGCGCGCTTGCCACCTTCACTGGCCCAGCCCGCGGAGCCCAGTCCGCGCGCTGGATCCTCGACGCGCTGGCAGCCGAGCAGCTGAGCGCCCGCGCCGGCATCCACGTCGGCGAAATCGAGCTGCAGGGGGACGACATTGCGGGCCTCGCCGTCCATGTGGCCGCCCGCGTGATGGACAAGGCGGGCGACAACGAGGTGTTCGTATCGCGAACCGTCCGGGACCTGACTGCAGGCTCCGATCTGCTGTTTGAGGACCGCGGCACGCATCCGCTCAAAGGCATCCCCGAGGACTGGCAGCTCTACGCGCTGGCATAGGAACGACGTCGTCTCTATCGGGGCGACTGGATTTGAACCAGCGACCTTTCGACCCCCAGTCGAATGCGCTACCAAACTGCGCCACGCCCCGTGCGTGAGCCGGGACTTTATCGGGGCAGCGCCCGGGAGGACCGGGAGGGTAAGCGGGTGACGGGAGTCGAACCCGCCCTAGGAGCTTGGAAGGCTCCTGTGCAACCGATACACCTCACCCGCGGGGTTCAATCAGTCCCGATTATAGGCAGAACCGGATCGACCGATTAGCTACATCAACGAGGCGTCTCGCGCAACGGGGCAACCAGGATTCGAACCTGGACGAACGGTTTTGGAGACCGTCATGCTAGCCGTTGACATCATTGCCCCGAAGGGCCATCCTAGCGGCGTGATGGTAGGTGGCGCTTTCGGCTGCACAGAGTGACGCCCGGTGAGTGTGCGAACATGTGTTCGTGCCCAAGATCTTGCCAGGAAAGTCTCGCCAGGCGGTTAGCGAGCTACTGGATTCGGGACTGTCCGACTACGAGATCTCGAGGCGAACCGACGTCGGGAGGGCCACCGTTCAGCGGTGGCGACGCCGGGGATTTCCCTGGACCGAAAGCCGCCCCAGGCATCTGCCGGCGGACTGGCGGCCACCCGATCCCGCGAAATACTCATACCTCCTCGGCATGTATCTGGGCGACGGAACGATTACCCGGCACCCGACTTCGTTCGGACTCCATGTCTACCTTGACACGGCCTATCCAGGTGTCATCGAAGAATGTGCCGGAGCAATGGCGAGCGTCCTGAGAACGAGAATCGGCCGCTATCCCAGAGAGAATTCGGCGTGCCTTCAGTTGACCTCGTACAGCCAGTTCTGGCCGGACGTATTTCCACAGCACGGATCCGGCAAGAAGCACGAGCGGGAGATCAAGCTCGTGAACTGGCAGGCGGCGATCATCAAAACGCATCCGAAGCTGTTCATCAGGGGGTCGATTCATTCCGACGGCTCCCGGTGCCTGAATACGTTTTCGGTTGATCTGAAAGATGGCCCGAAGCAGTACTCCTACCCACGCTATTTCTTCACCAACTACTCGGCTGATATCCGGAAGATCTTCTGCGATACCTGCGATACCTGCGATCTGGTCGGGATCAGGTGGAGCCGGTCGAACTGGCGGAACATCTCGATCTCTCATCGGAAAAGTGTGGCTCTGCTCGACTCGTGCGTCGGTCCGAAGTCGTGAGCCGAAACGGAAGGTCGCAGGTACGGACGGTTCGCCCGGTCAGGCCGTTTCGTCGAACGAGTCGATCGAGTCGATCCAGCCGAGCATTGCCTCCGCGGGCTCAGTCCAGCGGCGGTCGAGCATCAGGTCGTGCCCGATGCCCGGGAACTCGATCAGTTCGGCGTCGTACCGTCGGGCGGTATCCCTGACGTCCATGATCGAGATCAGGCTGTCGTCGGGGCTGCCGAGGACCAGCACCGGAGCCTCGCCCCTCGGCGGAGGGCTGGGCAGGTGCAGCAGAACCTGAAACTGGGCCCAGGGCGACTCCGGACCACACTGGGAGGCGTACCCGGAGGCCGCATCGGGCTCGAGCTCTTCAAACATGTAGTCCTCCCGCATGGGCAGCGATCCGCCGGCCAGGATCCGCAGGGCGTCGCCCGGGTGCTGCCTGGCGATTGCTGCCAGGGTGAGAACTCCGGGCCGGGCCGGGATCGGGGCGACCAGGACGGCAGCGTGGGCCGGATAGCGGGCGATCACCCGCTGGACCACCAACCCGCCGAGGCTGTGGCCCACGATGACCGGCTGCCGGGACAGCGAGGCGGCCGTGCGGATCACTTCGTCGGCGTAAGTACCCAGACTCGACTTGAACAGCGACCCCCCGCTTCCTCCGTGTCCGGAGAGCGAGACCGCATATGCCGGGTGGCCGGCGTCGGCGGCGGCGGTAAGCCAGTGCTGCCAGCACCAGGCGCCGTGCCCGGCACCGTGGACGAAGAGGACCGGGGTCTTCCCGGTCGGCTCGTCCGGCTGGGCCTCGAGCAGTTCCAGTCCGGAATAAGACGAGGTGCGGTTTTCGATCTGACTGTCGATGGGCACATCATAGATACCTGTACCTGGATGCCGGAAGCCGACCGGCGGCTTCCGGAGGCGTGCCGGCAGCAGTGAATTCATGACACCGCGAAGCGGGTTCCGGCCGCCGGGCGACGGCCCACCCGGCGACGATAAACATGCGGACGAGAGGACTCGAACCTCCACACCCTCTCGGGTACCAGGACCTAAACCTGACGCGTCTACCAGTTCCGCCACGTCCGCATCGGCGGGGATGTCAGACATCCGCGCCGGCGACATGTTCGCACCGATCGGCCGAGGCGGCGACGATCGTCCGCGAATGTTTCTATGATCGCTTCATGGCGATAGGAGAGGCGAGGCCGGGCTACGAGCTCTGGCGCCCCAATCGAAGCAAGGCGAGCTGCCTGACCACGCGGCTCGTGATCATCATCCTGTTGCTTGTTTCCGTGGCGCTGATGTTGCTTGTCGCGTTCGGAGGCTGGCCGGTCCTGAACGGCGGGCCGAGATACGGGTTCCAGCTGATCCTCTTTTCGGCCGTCTACCTGCTGATCGCCTACCTGATTTTCAAGTGGAGCCGCGGAGCCCTGTCGCTCACTGTCGCCCTGGCAGTCCTGCTGCTGATCTTTGCCCTTGTCGGCGCAGGCTCCTGGTTCGCCCGCAACAAGTCCGGATTCGAGGAAGGTGCCCTCCCGAGCGAGCTGCTCGGGACGTTCGTGCTGATCCTGGCGGCGGTTCAGGTCGCGCTCGCCGTCGCATGTGTGATCGGGGTCCGTCAGGAATGGCACGTTGAAGCGGAAAGGCCGATCGGGTCCGGTGACGAGACGCCGACCGCTTCGCCCGCCGGGCCGGACGCGGCCACCGCAACCTCTGCCTAGTGAGCTGTCCCGCGGGTACCGCCCGGGCCGAGGGGACGCCCGGACGAAACCGATGCCGCGGATCCCGCGGGGTGCCGGTTCTGCATAGACTGCGCCGTCCTGCGGCGGTGGCGGAACTGGTATACGCGATGGATTCAAAATCCATTGCCCGCAAGGGCATGTGGGTTCAATTCCCACCCGCCGCATCGATGTCCCGAAAGGCGTTCAGATAGCCACTTCAGACGACGACAGAGAAACCACCGGCGTACCCGCCAGCGAGGGCGAACGTCAGGCGGCGAATCGGTTGGCTGCCGAGCTCAGGCAGCGCGGTCTCAGGGTCGAGGTCGAATCAATCGCCGTGAGACCGTCCGAGGCCGGATCGGTGCTGCTCCACGCCTCGATCGCGCTCGGAGCAGGGCTGCTGGGTCTGAAGTGGCCGCTGGTCGGGGCGGCTGTCTGCCTGGCCGTGGCTTTCTCGTTTTATGCCGAGCGCGCGCTCGGGTTGAACTTGCTCGGGCGACTGGTTCCGAGACGGAGCTCGCAAAACGTCGTCTCTCCTCCCACCGGCCCCGTCTGGAGTGGCGGCATCGGAATCGTGCTGAGTGCCGGTTACGACATTCCGGGCGCCTACCCGGTCGGCGAGTGGCTCAGCCGACGACTCTCGGGGCAACTGACCTCTGATCGCGTCGTTTTCTGGGGAGGCATGTTCCCGCTGTTCGTGGCGACGATGCTCCGGGTGACCGGCATTGACGGATTCGGAACCGGGCTTCTCCAGCTGCTCTCCTCGGCCGTCCTTCTCTCAATGATCGTGGCCCAGCTCGACCGCTGGATGGCCGGCCGGCCGATCGCCGGTGACCAGGATCCTGCCGCCCCCGAGCTCCTTCTTGAGGCTCTCGATGAACTGCTGGAAGCGGGAGGTCAGGAGGGAGATATCGCGGTCTGCTTTTTCGGTTGCGAATCGGCCTCCGGCGCCGGCGCGACCGACTTCTTCGGCCGGGCTCCACAGGAGCTGGGAGACAGCAATGCGACCGTGGTCAACTTCATCGCCGGGGACGAATCGGCCGACCGGGTGCAGATCACGGCCCGGGAGGGCGATCTGACCACGCTGAAGATGAACTCCGAACTCGGCGCCGACAGCGAACAAGACCCTGAACCGGCGATCCTCAGGAGCAACACCGGGGCGCTCGCGGCCCGCCGAAGCGGAATCCGGGCGGTCACTGTGGTCGGGCGCGGCGACGAGGCCGTCGACACGGCCCTCGATATGGCCGACGCCGGGCTGGAGTCGGTGGAATTACGGCCGGACGCACTGGGCCTCGACGCCGACGACGATCACCAGCCGGACGATCAGAAGCCCGGCGATTCCGACCGACCGGCGACTTCACCACCCGAAGCTGCTCCCGGCGACGGGAGTCCGGCCCCCGCGGAGGCGGAGCGGCGCCCCAGGAAGAGAAATGTCACGCGGAACTGAGGGCTCCGGGATCGAAGCATCGGAACGACCTCTCTGGAAACCATCGCCCGAAGCGGTCGCCGGCTCGACGCTGACCGCCTACGTCGAGTGGCTCCGCGTCCGGAGGGGACTGGACTTCGACAGCTACGACAAGCTTTGGCGATGGTCGACCTCGGAGCCCGAGCTGTTCTGGCAGACGATCTGGGACTACTTCGACGTGATCTCCTCCGGGAGCTACGAGAGGGTCCTCGGCAGCAGCACCATGCCCGGGGCCACCTGGTTCGACGGCGCCGAGCTGAACTACGCCGAGCACATCTTCCGTGGCCGGGATGACTCCGGGCCGGCCATCTTTGCCGCCTGCGAGACCCGTGATCTGAAGCAGACCACCTGGGGGGAGTTGCGGTCTCAGGTGGCGGCCGCGGCGGCCGGCCTCAGGGCGCTCGGGATCGGCCCCGGCGACAGGGTCGCCGGCTACCTGCCGAACACACCCGAGACGATCGTCGCCTTTCTCGCAACCGCCAGCCTGGGCGCAGTCTGGTCGAGTTGCTCGCCTGACTTCGGCGCCGGTGCAGTCGCCGACCGCTTCACCCAGATCGAGCCGAAGGTGTTGCTGGCCGTTGACGGTTACACCTACGGGGGCAAGGAGTTCGACCGCCTCGAAATCGTCGCCGAGCTGGCCCAGTCGATGCCCTCGCTCGAGAGGGTCATCGTCCTGCCGTATCTGGATCCCTCCCCTGACCTCACCGGCCTCGAGAACTGTTCGAGCTGGGCCGAACTGCTGGCGGTTGATCCCGGCGCCGAGCTCACGTTTGCACGGGTCCCCTTCGCTCACCCGCTCTGGGTGCTCTACTCGTCCGGGACGACCGGGCTGCCCAAGGCGATCGTCCAGAGCCAGGGCGGGATCCTGCTCGAACACCTGAAGAAGATGAACCTTCACCTGGACGCCCGCGCCGGCGACCGGGTCTTCTGGTTCACCACCACCGGCTGGATGATGTGGAACTTCCTGGTCTCCTGCCTGCTGACCGAGGCGGCAATCGTGCTTTACGACGGCAACCCCGGCCACCCCGACCTCGACACCCTCTGGCAGCTCGCGGCCGACGCCGAGGTCACCTGCTTCGGTACTTCGGCCTCGTACATCTCGGCCTGCATGAAGGCCGGAACCGAGCCGGCCCGCGGCCGGGATCTGTCCAGCCTGAGGGCGGTCGGGTCGACCGGCTCCCCCCTGGCCCCCGAAGGCTTCGACTGGATATACGAACAGATCGGAGCAGATACGTGGCTCTTTTCGACCAGCGGCGGAACCGATCTATGCACCGCCTTCGTCGGCGGGGTACCAACCCTCCCCGTCTATCGGGGGGAACTTCAGGCTCGTGCCCTCGGAGCAGCCGTGGAAGCGTGGGATGAGGCGGGCAGCCCCCTTGTCGGTGAAGTCGGAGAGCTGGTGATCACCGAGCCGATGCCTTCGATGCCGATCTTTTTATGGGGCGACGAAGACGGGTCGAAATACCGCGAAAGCTACTTCGATCACTATCCCGGGATCTGGCGACACGGCGACTGGATCGAGATCACCCCGCGCGGCACTGCGATCATCCATGGCCGTTCTGACTCGACCATCAACCGCGGTGGAATCAGGATGGGGACGGCCGAGATCTACCGCGCGGTGCTGGCCCTCCCCGAAGTCACCGACGCGCTCGTCGTTGACATCCCGAAAGCCGGAACCGAGGGCTGGATGCCGCTGTTTCTGGTCCTTGCCGGTGGGTCCCG
>JAENXK010000033.1 GCA_016649615.1 Thermoleophilia bacterium | reverse complement strand
GACCCGTTCCGCGACGGTGACCGACCGATGGCGCCCTCCCGTGCATCCGATCGCGATCGTCAGATGGCTCTTGCCTTCGGCCACATAGGCCGGCACCAGGAACTCCAGCAGGGGAAGCAGCCGGCCGTAGAATTCGCCGGCTTGGGTACCGGCTTCGACGAACTCCCGGACCTCGGCATCAAGACCGGTCATCGGCCTCAGCCGGGCGTCATAGTGCGGGTTCGGCAGGAACCGCACATCGAGCGTGAGATCGGCATCCCGAGGTGGTCCGTTTTTGAATCCGAAGGTGAGCAGAGTGACCGCCATGCGGCCCTCGTCCTCGTCCGCAACCATCTCCTCGGTTATCCGCCGGCGCAGAGACGCCGCGGTTTCGGTCGAGGTGTCCATCACCATGTCCGCCCTGACACGGAGCGGCGCCAGCATCTCCCGCTCGGCCCTTATCCCTTCGAGTATGCGGCCCTCGGGAGCGAGCGGATGTCGCCGGCGGGTCTCCTTGTAGCGGTCGGTCAGGATCTCCTCGTTGGCTTCGAGGAAGAGTACCTGCGGGCGCAGGCCGTCCGATTCGAGTTCCTCGAGGACCGCCAGCAGCTGGTCGAAATACTCGCCGCTCCTGACGTCGGAGACGACCGCGGCCCGCTCCACCCCGCTCCCGGGCAGCCGGAACAGCTCGCCGAGTGCGCCGATCATCTGCGGCGGAAGATTGTCGACGCAGAAGTAGCCGTTGTCTTCGAAGGCCGCGATCGCCTCTGACTTGCCGGCTCCCGAATGACCGGTGATGACAACCAGATTCACGTTCTTGCCGGGGCCCTCCCGGTCCTCCCCGGACTGCTCCGCCAACGTCCCTATCCGATTCTGTTCAGTTGCTCGTGAATTTCCCGAGCCACTTTACCGGGAAGACCGGGAACCGCTTCGATCTCGTCCCTTGTGGCCGCGAGCAACCGGTCGGGGGAACCGAAGTGTTTGACCAGCAGCCGCTTGCGGGCAGGCCCGACACCGCGCAGGCCGTCCAGAGCGGAATCGGTCATCGCCCGGTCCCGGCGACCGCGGTGATGCCCGATCGCAAAACGGTGGGCTTCGTCGCGAACCCGCTGAAGCAGCATCGACGCCTCCGAATCGGCCGGCAGGTTGAGCGGTTCGGAGCTGCCCGGGAGGTACACCTCCTCGTGCCGCTTGGCCAGGCCGACCACTGTCACCCCGAGATCGATGAATTCCCCCAGTGCCCGGATGCCGGCGGCGAGCTGACCCTTGCCGCCGTCAATCAGAATCAGGGAAGGCAGTGCGGCGAAGCTGCCGTCGCGAGCCGCATCGTGGGGCGAAAGGTCTGCCTGTTCACGGTACTGGGCGATCCGCCGGCTCAGGATTTCTTCCATCGAGGCGAAATCGTCGGGTCCGGAATGCCCGGTCTCCTCCCTGACCCGGAACCGGCGGTAATCCGCCTTCGTTGGCCGGCCGCCCTCGAAGACGACCATCGAGGCGACCGTGTGCTCCCCGCCCAGGTTCGAGATGTCGAATCCCTCGATCCGGATCGGTAACTCGGCCATGCCGAGCGCTTCCCCCAGGGAGGAGAGCGACTCGACCCGGCGTCGCTGCCGGTGCTCGGTCTGCAACCGGTCCTGGTCCAGGGCGAGCCGGGCATTGCGCTCGGCCAGCTCACGCAGCCTGCGGCTGTCACCCCGTTCGGCGATCCGGACCTCGACTCGCGCCGGAGAGCGCCTTTCGCTGAGGAAGTGCTCAAGCAGCTCGACCCGCCCGGCCATGTACGGCCCGAGCACGATCCGCTTCGGGATGGCCGGTGAGGCCGCATAGAACTGCTCGATGAACTCGGCGGTGACCTCTTCCAGCTCACGTCCGGCAGGGTTTTCCAGGTAAAAACTCTGGCGCTCGGCGAGGATGCCGTCCCGGACCTGAAAAACCTGGGCGTTGGCGTCGGTTCCTTCGGCCGCGACACCTATCAGGTCGGCAGTGCCGACGTTGGAACCGGAAATCCGCTGCCGCTCGAACAACGACCGGACCGAGGCCAGCCGGTCACGGAACAGCGCCGCGGTTTCGAAGTCCTGCCCGGCCGCTGCCGTTTCCATCTGACGCTCGAGATCGGTCTCGATCTGGTCGTACTTCCCGGAAAGAAAATCGACCACGGCGTCGATGCTGGCCCGATAGGCCTCGCGATCGACATAGCCGACGCAGGGGGCGCCGCAGCGCTTGATGAAGTAGTCGAGACAGGGGCTGCCGGAGCGCCGGCCGGGCTCTGCCCCTTCACAGGTTCGGTACTGGAACAGCTTGCCGAGCAGGTCGAGCGTGTCACGCACCCTCCGGGCCGAGGAAAACGGACCGAAGTAGGCCCGCCCCGGGCGGTGTCGCTCCCGGGTGAAGTAGACCCGCGGGTAGTCCTCGTCGAGACTGACCGCTATGTACGGATACGACTTGTCGTCGCGCAGCTTGATGTTGAAACGGGGCCGGTATTGCTTGATGAAACTCTGCTCGGCAATCAGCGCCTCGGATTCGGACTCGGTCACCAGGAACTCGAAACGGTCGACCAGACCGGTCATTTCGGCGTTTCCTCCCGAGAAATGAGAGGCGACCCGCTTGCGGATCGAAACCGCCTTGCCGACATAGATCACCTGGTCATCGCGGTCGCGGAATATGTACACCCCGGGCGAATCGGGCAGGGCCTTCCGCCCGGCCACGATGCGGCTTCCGGAGTCGTCGGGGGTTTCAGGGAGGCTGCCCATTCCTCAAAGGGTAGGCATTGGGTACGCTGGCCCGGTACCCGGTTTCGAAATCACCATCCCGGCAAGAGGACAGACATGACTGCAGGCGCCGAAGCGCAGCCCGAACTGAACACCCTGGAGCTTGAGACAGACGGCGAGATCGCGACCCTGACCCTGAACCGGCCCGACTCGTTCAACGCGATGAGCCCCGAGCTGATCGATGAACTCGGGATCGCTTTCGAGTGGCTGGCCGTTCAGCCCCTTCGGGCCCTGATCATTACCGGCTCCGGAGTGGCGTTCTGCTCCGGGGGTGACCTCAACTGGTTCAAGCTGGGGATCGAAGACCCCGATGTCGACATCGTCTCTTCGGTCAAGGCCGGAGCGGAGAGACTTCACCAGGGCATAGCCGCCCTGCGCAGGATCCCCTACCCGGTGATTGCGGCGATCAACGGCCCTGCCGCCGGCGCCGGCTTCTCGCTGGCACTGGCCTGCGACACGCGGATCTGTTCTGAAAAAGCCTTCTTCGCCTGCGCCTACGGCCGGATCGGCGCCTCTCCCGACGGCGGGATGACCTACTTCCTGCCACGCGTGGTCGGGCCCGGCCGGGCGATCGAGATCCTGCTGAACGACCCCAACCTGAGTCCGGAGTCCGCCCTCGAGGAAAATCTGGTCGCGGAGGTCGTCGCCCCGGAGAAATTGCTCGACCGGGCCCGGGAGAAGGCCGAGAAGCTGGCCGCGATGTCCCCGTACTACGTTCGCATGAGCAAGCAGCTGGTCAGCGGCAGCCTCGATCACAACATGACCGAGCACCTCGAGTTTGAACGGGACGCAATCGCCAACTCGATGGCGACCGACGATCTCCACAATGCGGTGACCGCGTTTCTTTCGGGCGGCGAATCCGAGTTCACCGGCCGCTAGCCGGGATCACCGGCCACCCGTCGGCCGACCGGCCACCCGATACGGGCCGGTCAGTCAGGCAGCAGGCGGCCGACGCTGTCGGCTACACAGCAGGGCTTGTCCGCGCCTTCGACCTCGAGCTTGAAGCGGGTCACGTTGTGGACCCAGCCACTGTCGAGAACCTCCGAGCTGACCAGTTCAGCTCTGGCCCGGACCTTTGACCCGGCGGGCACCGGACTCGGGAAGCGGACCCTGTCCCAGCCGTAGTTGACGCCCAGCTTGAATCCCCCGGCCACTTCGAACAGCTGCTCGCGGAAGCCGTCGATCATCGAAAGGGTGAGGTTGCCGTGAGCGACGGTCGTGCCGAACGGGCTTTCCGTCTTTGCCCGTTCGATGTCAACGTGGATCCATTGGTGGTCGCCGGAGAGCTCGGCAAACCTGTTGATCATGTCCTGGCTTACCTCGCGCCAGTCGGTCGGCCCGACCTCTCTGCCGATCAACCCTGAAACCGAATCGAGTCCGTCAATCGTGAGTCTTTCCATGGGCATCACCCTAGTGACTGGTCGGAGGCGGTGTACAACTTACAGCGGCGATGCGACCGGCGTTTTCGATCGGATGAAGCCCGGCGTGGTGCCCGCCACCGGCTCGGGGAGGTGGCCGGCCGTCGTGAGAAAGCCACCGATCGGTGGCGACCCGTTACTTGACCAGGGCGATTTCCATGGTCATCGGGGCGATCGCCCCGACCCCGCCCAGCAGAGCCAGGATCCGGGCGACGTAGGCCTGGGTCTCGGGATAGCCGGGGACGCAGTTGCAGGGCGAAACCGCTCCGGGTCCGGCGTTGTAGGCGGCGAGCGCGAGGCTCGGCGAGCCGAACTGCTTCAGCAGATCCGACATCAAATGTGCCTGGGCATTGATCGCGGCGGCCGGGTCGAAAGGATCACGCAATCCGTATGCGGCCGCGGTGCCCGGCATGAACTGGGCTATCCCCTGGGCACCGGCCGGTGAAACCGCCCCCGGGTCGAAGTTCGATTCAGCCAGAATCTGAGCCGCGATCAGGGCCGCCGAGACGTTCCACTTCATCGCCGCGGAGAGGATCGGCCGGCGGAAGCGGCCCGGGACGAAGCCGGGCAGGGTCACGGGGGTTGACCGGGGGCGGTCGGCGCCGCTGCCGTCGACGCGGTCGCCCGCCTCCGAGCAGGGCGCCGGGCCGGTGGCGAGCCCGAAGTGCCAGGGCTCCCAGCTGTAGCGCTGTATGAAGCCGAAGCGGGATGCGTTGGCTGCCAGCCAGGCGTAGGCGGACGACGGACCGAGGTCCAGTTCGGTCGCGCAGCGGTGGAGCGAGGTCCCGGGCCGGGCAACCCAGGTCGGATCAGGGTTGGCGGCAAAGAGAGCCGCCTGCTCGGCGTCGGAGCGAAAGGCCGAGCTGATCACCAGGGTGACGCCGACGGCCCCCGCGGCCGCAGCCATGTGATCGAAGGCATCTGCCACGTCGGGGCGCATGCCTTTGCCCTGCCGCTCGGCCAGCGGCCCGCTGTACCCGCCCCCACTCGCCATCGGGGGGATCGCTCCCATCGCGAGCGGTGCCCCCACCCTGGCCTCGGCCCAGCTCTCCGGAACCGGGCGGCGTCGGCCCCCGGCCTCGACGGTCGTCCGGACCGCCACCCGGGCCCGGACCGGGGCGAACGAGAGCCGGTCCGGAAAGCTGACCGAAACGGTCAGCGGTGAAGCTCCGTTGGCGGCGGCGAAACGGATCGCCGCCAGCCGCGCCCGGGACAGGTAGACGGCCTTGCTGATGTGGGCCGGGTTCGGCAGGCCGTTGGGCAGGGTGGGCGGCGCCATCAGGCGGGGGAGGTCGTCTTTCATCGAGCCGGCCGCCGACATCGCTGCAAGGTCGACCGCCCGCTGGGCCCTGGCCTTGCCGGTGATCGCCCCGGCCATCGCGACCAGGACTGCCACCCCGACGATCAGCGCAAAGATTCCGCCCAGGACCAGAGGAGTGGCTTGGCCACGATCTTCGCCGACCCGCCTTCGCAGTCCGAACCCGAGCCCCCCGGCACGCCCGGACCGACCGGGCCGCTCCGGACCGGAAAGCCGACCGGCCCCGGCCAGCGCCCGCCTGGAGGCGAATCGACCCGGCCGGGTCGCGACCAGCTCGACCCGATCGACCAGGGCTTCGGCTTCGGTGATCAAGAGTGACAGCAGAGGGTCGTCCGCGGGATCATCGGCCCCGTCAACCCGGATCAGCACCTCCCCGAAGCGGTCGGGCTCATTCTCGAGCAGCTCCCGGTAGCACCCCGGCGAGGCGGCCACCACCCATCCGGTCCCCTCCGGCAGGAGATCGATGGCGACAGCCAGAGAGCCGGCTGCAGAACCGTCTTCGGGCAAGGTGGCCAGGACAATCCGGCCCCTGGCCCGGGCCCTGAGCTCCGGGATCCCCGAGCTGAGCGCCGACTCGGCTGCCTTGGCGGGACCGGTCGAAAGCACGGTCGCCGGCCTGGCCCGGCCGCCGCCGATCTCGAAGACGACCACAGTGCGGCCCCCGGTCACCGCCCGATTCGCGGCCACCGCGGCCGTCTCGAGCACCCCTTCGGCGCCAGCGGCGCCGGCCACCAACAGGCGAATTGGCGGGGTGGCGGCCCCGCTCTGCTCCACTTCGCTCATCGCGGCCTCGCACTCGCCGTGGATGAGACCTCCAGTTGCTCCGAGACCGATTCGAGGAGCGAGGGCGGTCGGAGCCTCACCCGGACCGAGCCACCGACCGTCCCCACCGTGACCCTTGATCGGGCCCAGCCCGGGAGCGCCCCGCGGACCGCGGGAACGACCGGTTCCCCGCGGACCACGGCCACCGCCCCCGCGGCGGCGGCCCCGTCGGCCACCGTGGCCGAGTAGCCGGTGACCAGCAGCTGAAAACAGAGCAGGCCGGCCAGGAGCAGGGCGGCGAATCCGGCAACCGCCTCGACCGAGGCCTGTCCGGAAGCCCGGGCGGCCCCGACCCGCGGTGTGTGCCGATGGCTCAGCTCTCCCCCAGTGAACTCAAGCCGTATACGTGGGCCACCGGGAACCCCGGGATCAGCTGCGGGATCCTCACTCCGACCCGCACACCGTTTTCCTGAGAAACCCTGAGGTCGCCCCTGAGCGGACCGGGCAGCGCGTGCTCGGCCGCACTCCTGGGCGGCCTGCCGGTGAGAACCGCCCGCGCCCCTGCCCGGGCGGCCAGGCCGGCCGACCAGAAGGCATGCCCGGCGACAGCGATCTGCGCTGCCACGAGAACCGCCAGTAGAACTATCGGGATCGCGCCAGTCAGCTCGAGCGAAGCTGAACCCCGCTCCTCGCCGGCGCGGCTCCGGCGGCCGTTCGTTTTGTCCGGGTACATGCGCCGAGCGTGACCGTGAGATGCTCACCAGTGGCCACCGGGGTGTAACGAAATACCGACCGCTCAGACGGAGATCCGTGAAACCACCGGGGCGTGGTCGGAGAGCCGGATCAGAAGCTCGCCGTGGTCGTCCGGTACGTCACGCCGGTCACCTGGCCAGGCCGTCACCGGGTCGAGCCGCTCCGCCCCGCGCACCAGCAAATGATCGATCGCCCGGTCATCGGTGAAACCGGCCAACCCGTAGTCCAGTGACAGATCCCGAAAGGCTCTCCCCGTTCCGGGACGCAGGTTGAAGTCTCCGCCCAGCACCAGTGGGTTTTCTCCGGCCCAATCGGTGGCTATCCCGGCCGCCCGCCGGACGTCCCGCTCGGCCCGGTCAGCTCCGGTGCCGGCGTGAAGGTTGGCGACGCAGAGTCCACCGTCGAGACGGACCATCGAGACGACCCTTCGCTCAGGCCGGTGGCAGAGCGCGGCGCTCCGATGCTCGACGATCCCGGTGCCCGGTCTTCCCTGCCGTACCAGCAGCAGGTTGGCCCCGCCCTCCCAGCTTCCGACCAGATGGGGGCGGTACCGGGCCGGCAGCGATGTCAGCGGCCGCATCCAGTTGCGTGAAGTCCGGCTCGCCCGGTGGTCGGCCCCGGTCGCGTCCCCCAGGGGCCCGGTCCATCTGGGCGGTACCTCCTGGAGGAGGGCAACATCCCAGTCGGCTGCCGCCAGCAGAGCCCGGAACTCGAGCGAGAGGTCCCGGTTCGTCCGGACGTATCGGTCCCCGGGCACTGACCGGCCGAGGATCCTCCAGCCAAAGCCACCCGGATCCGGTTCCGGAGGATGATCCCGTCCATGGAAGAGGTTCCAGGAGAGCAGCCGCCAGTTCAGTAGCTCTTGGCCTCCGAGATGACCAGCCAGATTCCGACGCCGGCCGAGCCGAGCAGCAGAATCCAGGCAAGCGTTCCGAGGCCCGACTCGAACATCTTCGAAGATCCGGCCACCATGAGAACGACCAGCCCGGCGGACGAGTAGAGGACGGCCCGGCGTGACAGGGGCAGTGAGTCGAGAGTGAGGCTGTTGGCCCGGGCGAGCCGGTACACCGCGAGGGTCAGTACCGCCAGAAAGGCCATCGTGATCGCCGTCAGGAACGCATCGGCAAGATCGCCGCCGCGCGGCAGAAAGGCGACGGCCAAGGCCAGCAGGGCGATGATCGCGATGTTCCGGGCCGCAGCCATCCCGGTTAGCCCGACCCCAGCAGGATCAGCCCGGCGACCATTGTCGCCAGCGCGGCCACCAGGCCGGCGCCACCGATTGCCAGGGCACCGTAGGACGCCGCATCGCGGCCTTCGAGGCTCAGGTCATAGTGAACGGTCGCTCCCCAGATCGCGATGGAGAAGAACACGGCCACCGCAATCCCGGCCGTCGCAGAGGCGACCACCAGGGCGAGCAGATCTCCGACGTCTACCAGGGAAACGAACACGGCACCCATGCTACCCGCCGGCCATCGGTCGGCTTTGCCGGATCCTGCTAACCATCGCCCGGACTGCCAGGGCGGCCGCAGCCAGGCTGATCAACACCGGTCCGGCGGCCCCGCCTCCGGCGAACACGGTGAATCCGTAAACGACCGCCCCGAATACGGCTGCCGCGGGCAGCGTCAGGATCCAGGCGGAGACAATGTTCCCGGCCACGGGCCACCTCACGGCCGAGAGACGCTTGGCGACCCCGGACCCCATGTTGCCGCCACCGATCACCTGCGTCGTCGAAAGCGGAAAGCCGAGATATGACGCCGCCAGAATTACCGAAGATTCAGCTCCCTGTGCAGAGAAACCCTGAGCCGCATCGATCTTGATGATCCTCGTATGGCTCGTTCTGGAGGTCCGCCTGCCACCCGCGTAGGTGCCGAGAGCGATCGCGAGAGCGGCGGTAACGATCACCCAGAACGGCGGATCCGACCCCGGTCCGAGGGTCCCGTCCGCGATCAGGGCCAGGGTGATAACCCCCATCGTCTTCTGGGCGTCGTTGGTCCCGTGGGCCAGGGCCAGCATTCCGCCGGAGGCGATCTGGCCGAATCGAAATCCCCGGGTCACCGGGCCGGGGCGCAACCGGCGGACGGTCCGGTAGCAGACGGCAATTCCGGCGGCCGCCACCAGAAAGGCCAGGATCGGGGCGATGACGGCGGGAACCAGAAACTTGCCGACCAGCCCGGAAGCGTCGAGCGCCCCGGTGCCGACCGCGGCGACGGTCGCGCCGACGATCCCGCCGATCAGCGCATGGGAGCTCGACGACGGCAGCCTGAGGTACAAACTGACCAGGTTCCAGGAAATGGCGGCGGCCAGCCCGGAGAAGACGATGTTGAGTGGCGCCGACCCCGAGAGCGCTTCCGGGTCGACCAGTTCGGTGGCGACCGTGGTCGCCACCTGAATCGAGATGAACGCCCCCAGAAAGTTGAGAACGGAGACGAACAGGATCGCGACCCTGGGCGACGCGGCGCCGGTCGAGACCGAGGTCGCGATCAGATTTCCGGTGTCCTGAAAGCCGTTCGAAAAACTGAAGATCAGCGCCACGAGTACGACGATGACCAGGATGAGGTCGGAATCCACGGACCGTCAGCTGTTCTTCATGACTATGCCCTCGAGAACGTGCGCCGCGGTTTCGGTCGCGTCGATCGCCTTCTCGAGCACTGCAAAGATGTCCTTCCACCTGATCACCACCATCGGGTCGATCCCGTCCGAGAAGAGCGAGGCGACGGCGTCGCGGGAGACCCGATCCCCGTCGTTCTCGAGCCGGTGGATTTCGATCCAGTACTTGTCCAGGTCCCGGAACGACGAAAGGTTTTCCAGCCCGGCCGCCAGTTGCTCGCAGCAGCCGACCAGGATCCCGGTCAGCTCCTGGCCCTGCGACATCGGCGCCTCGATCTTGTAGAGCACCAGAAAATCGGCCGCTTCTTCTATGAAGTCGACTACATCATCGAGCCTGCCGGCGAGACTGTAGATGTCCTCGCGGTCGATCGGGGTGACAAAAGTCGAGTTGAGCCGCTTGATGATGCCGTGGGTTATCCGGTCACCTTCCTGCTCGGTGATCAGGATCTCCCGGTTCAGCCCGGTGTCCTCTGGCCAGGTCGCCATCATCTCGTCCAGCATCCGGGCCGCCCGGAGGGTGTTCTGCCCTGCTTCGTTGAACTGTTCGAAGAAGCTCCGGTCTTTTGGCAACAGGGAGAATCGCATGGCGGGCCGGGCCAACCTACCAGAGCCGTATCCGGCGCCGGATCAGTCGGATACTTGCGGTGTTGCGGTGTCGGCGAGGACCTGGTGCCGCTCGCGCAGTTCGGCCTGGACGTTGCGCCGGTCACCGCCCTCAGGGCTTAGCCGTGACCAGTTTCCGGAGCTGTCCAGAACCCAGGAATTGGTGTTGTCCCCAAAACAGCGCTCGAGCACATCCAGGATCTGGCCCCGGACGGTCTCGTCAATCATCGGGGTGACAAGCTCAACCCTGCTGTCGAGATTGCGCGGCATCAGGTCAGCCGAGCCGGCGAAGACAGACCACTCACTGCCACGCCGGAATGCATAGGCCCGCGAGTGCTCGAGAAAGCTGCCGACGACCGAAACCACCCGGATGTTCTCCGAAAGACCGGCGACGCCCGGCCTCAGGCAGCAGATGCCGCGCACGTTGATCTCGATCTCGACTCCGGCCCTTGAGGCCTCGTAGAGCGCGTCGATGGCCTTTCGGTCGACCAGCGAATTCATCTTCAACCAGATCTTCGCCTCCCGGTCCTCGCGATGGGCCTCGACCGTGGCCTCGATCTGATCCAGAATCTGGGACCGCATGCCATAAGGAGAGACCAGCACCCTGCGGTAGCTGGACTGGCGGGAATACCCGGTGAGCACGTTGAACATCTCGGCCACGTCCGCAGCAATCTCTTCATTCGCGGTGAAAAGTCCGAAGTCGGTGTACAGCCGGGCCGTGGTGGAGTGGTAATTCCCTGTTCCGATATGCGCGTAGTTGCGCACATGGTCTCCCTCCCTGCGGGCCACCAGCAGGGCCTTGGTGTGGGTCTTCAGTCCCGGGATCCCGTAGGTGACGTGAACTCCGACCTCTTCCAGCCGCTTCGACCAGTCGATGTTGGCCTGTTCGTCAAACCGGGCCTTCAACTCGAACATGCAGACCACCTGCTTGCCCAGCTCCGAAGCCCTTATCAACGCCGATACCAGCGGTGAGTCCTCGTTGGTCCGGTAGACCGTCAGCTTGATCGCGAGCACGTCCGGGTCCACCGCCGCCTGGTTGATGAAGCGCTCGACCGATGTGGTGAACGAATCGTAGGGGTGGTGAACCAGCACATCGTCCTTCCGGATCACGCTGAAAAAGTCGACCGGGTCGCCATCCTCGCCCTGGAGGCGGGGCTGGGTGACCGGCGTCCAGGACTCGTCCCGGAGGTCAGAGTGCCCGGGGATCTTGACGACGTCCCAGAGGTCGGCCAGGTCGAGCATGCCGCCGATTTCCATCACCTCGTTCTCCTGGAGGTGGAGCACCTCGATCAGCTGATCCCTGAGTTCCGAATTCATGCGCTCGGAAACCTCGAGCCTGACCACCTCGCCGAAACGGCGCCGGCGGATCTCCTCCTGGACGGCTTCCAGCAGGTCGTCTGCTTCGTCGCTGATCGTGAAGTCGGCGTCACGGGTGACCCGGAAATAGCCGTGGTCGATCACTTCGACTCCGGGGAACAGCATTCCGAGGTTCGCCGCGATCACCTCTTCGAGCGGGACCATGGTGACCTCGTCGTCCTTGAAAACCTCCACGAAGCGTCCCAGCAGCTCCTTCGGCACCTTGACCCGGGCCAGGACCCGGGTCGAGGTTTCCGGATCCCGCAGCAGCGCAGCCAGGCTGAGTGAGAGATTCGATATGTACGGGAACGGCCTGCCGAGCCCGATCACCAGCGGGGTCAGGGCCGGGAAGATCTGCTCCTCGAAGCGCCGGCGGACCTCGGCCCGCTGCTTCTTGCCGAGCGAATCGAGCGATGCGATATTGATCTTCTCCGCGCGCAACTCCGGCCTGAGCACCCCTTCAAAGCAGTTCTCCAACCGGCGGTCCAGCTCGAGCGTGCGACTGTGGATCGCCTGGATCTGCTCGGTGGGCGAGAGCCCGTCGGGTCCGCGCGCGTCTATCCCGGCATCGACCTGATCCCACAGGCCGGCGACCCGGACCATGAAGAACTCATCGAGGTTGGAGGCATAGATCGCGCAGAACTTGATCCGCTCCAGGAGGGGTACCGACGGGTCCTCGGCCAGTTCAAGAACCCGCTCGTTGAAGTCCAGCCAGGAAAGCTCCCGGTTGAAGTAGAGCGAGGGATCGCCCAGTTGCAGCGTCTTCATCGCGCCGGGGCTCCCAGCGAGCTTTCCAGGGCGACCCAGACCCCCTGCCGCGACTGCTCCATCCAGAGCCGCTTGAGCCGGTCGAACAGCATCTGCCGACCGGCGCCGAGGTGGACCAGGGAGAGCTCGAGCCCGCGATAGGAAGCACGATTGGGGGCTGCCTGGACCAGCACCGGATCAAGCTCGCGGGTGCCGCGTGCGCGGGTGAGGACCGTCCTGACGTCCTCTTTCTCGAGTTGGCTGATCTTGTCGCGGACCACTGGTATCGCGAGATTACAGCCCCAGATCTCGGTGAGGATTTCCTGGAGCGCGCGTGCCGCCCGCCTTGCGGTGTGAGCCTGGGTCCCGAGGGAGTCTCCGGTGAGCTCCAGGGCGTAGCGCAGGCGCTCGGCCGCCACCCGCATCCGCTTCTGGTCCGCCACCGCGTCCGGCTCCAATGCCCCCGAGGCAGCGTCACGCAGGCGGTTCAGCCTGCGGGCCACCAGCTTGACCGTCTCAGGCGGCAGATACCTGGCCGACCGGTATTCACCTTCTGCAACTTCGCGGTCCGGCCCGAGCGCCAGCCCCGCCAGTTCTTCGAAGCGAAAGCTGAAGGCCTGGAGCCGTCGGCCGTGGACCGCCTGGGCCAGACGGCGATTCGCGTCGGCCTGGTCACGCCGGAGCTGATCGACCGCGCCGGTCAACCCGGCGCTTTCCGCCTGTCCCATCTCGGCACCTATCTCTTCCAGCGTCCTGATGACGCTGTCGATCTCGCGCCTGGCGCCCACCGCCCGCACCAGGAACTTCACCTCGTCTCGCCCCCCGCGGAACTGCGCCTTTGTGAAACAGGGCCGGAATATCTCCAGCGCCGCCCTGAGACGCCTCAAAGCAAGCCACATCTGCTCGATCGGGGCGGGGTCGGTTACATCGAGCAGGCCCCGGCTCAGTTCGACGATCTGGTCCACGCGAAGCTCGATGACCTGGCCCGCAGCCAGCCGGAAATCTTCCATTCCGGCCGTGGCGGAACCCGGAGGGGAAACCGGATCTTCTGGCGCTGACATCGCCGGGGAGCCTATCCCCCGCGGAGCTATGTGCGCGGAGCCGGCCTCAGCCCGCGACGGCGGCGGCTGAAACGTCAACATCTCCGTTCAGCAAGTCGAGCACTACCCCCTCACGGATGCCGCCTTTGCCGATCTGAAGTGGCCGGCCCAGTAGCTCGGAGAGTTTTTCGAGGATCAGCACCCCAGTCGGCAGCATCCGGACCCTGACCGGATCCAGCTCGAACTGGCGTGCCACATCGGTGCTCGAATCACTGCAGAGCACCCGGATGCCGCGCTCCAGGGTTTCGTACTCCAGCACTACGCCGACCAGCCGGCGCAATGATGTGGCGCTGCCGCCGACCGCGACCACCTGGTCAGGCTGCTCGACCTCAACCCCTTCGAAGGCATCATCAACCCGGTCCCGAATACGGCGGATCTCCGACGCCGAAGGCGGATCACCGCTGATCAGTTCTTCGGCCAGCATCCCCGAGCCGATCGGCCAGGAGCGGACCTCATCGATTCCCCGGCTGACCGAGCCGGTCGTAATCTCGGTCGAACCGCCACCCACATCGACGACCGCGACATTTCCTTCGATCGGATGCCCGAGTGCCTTGGTCGCCCCGAGAAAGGCCAGCCGGCCCTCCTCACGCTCACTCACTATCTCGACCGGTATGCCCGCCCGGGCTGCGATCACGTCTGCCGCCTCATCGCCGTTTCGCGAGTCCCGAATCGCAGCTGTGGCAACGGCACGAAAGGACTCGGCTCCGACTTCGAGGGCCAGCTTGACCTGGGTTTCGACCACCTCCGCCACTTCTTCGATCTTCTCCTGTGAAATCCGGCCGCCGGAGTCCCTGGCTTTCCCGATGCGTGTGTAGGCACGCTGCTCCATGACCTTCTTGAGCTGACCGTCCGTTGGTTCGGCTACGAGCACGCGCGTCGTATTGGATCCGATATCTATTGCTGCGCAGCGCATTGAACCTTTCTCGCCGATCCTCGCAGGCAGGCCGGATGGGCTACTGATCTTCGGAGTGCGAGGCGTCTTCGAATTCCTGGAAGAGCCCGGTGACGACGAAGGCGACCTGTTCGCCGATGTCGACCGCGTTATCCCCGATGCGCTCCAGCGCCCGGGCGGCGAGCAGCATGGTCATCGCCCACTCGCGACGGTCCATGTCGTCGCCGATCTCGAGGGCCAGCCCGAAGCACTCGCGATTCTGCTGATCGACCTCGTCGTCCAGGGTGACCAGGTTGCGGGCCATCGGGATGTCACGATCGATGAAGGCACGCTTTGCCTGAACCACCTCGATCCGGACCTGCTTGCCCATCGCGACGATCCGCTGGATCATGCGGTCGTCCACGGGCGGCTCGTTCCCGGTGAGAGGAATCAGCTTGGCGATATTCACGCACTGGTCGCCCATGCGTTCGATGTTCTTGATCACGTGGAGCAGGGCCGCGATCAGCCTGAGGTCGGTGGCCACCGGGGACTGCGTCGCCAGCAGGGTGATCAGGCCCTGGTGCACCTCGAGATACCTGCCGTCGACCTGGTCGTCGTTGTCCATGACGATCTGGGCCAGCTCGACGTCCTGGTTCGCAACTGCCTCAAGCGTGCGGTCGAGTGCGAGCACGACCATGTCGAGTCCCTCGAGGGCCCGCTCCTCGAACAGCGCCAGGTCGTGCTGGTATCCGACCCGGATCTGGTGGCTGTCTTCTGCCTGGGTCAAGCTCAGCCGACCTTTCCGGTCACGTAGTCCTCGGTCCGGGAATCCTGCGGGTTGGTGAAGATTTTGCCGGTCTCGTCGTATTCGACCAGCTGGCCCCAGCGGTTTTCGTCGGTCGCATCGAGCTCGACGATCAGGAAGGCGGTCTTGTCCGAGACCCTCGCCGCCTGCTGCATGTTGTGGGTGACGATCACGATCGAGAACTGCTCCTTGAGTTCGGCCATCAGGTCTTCGATCTTGCCGGTCGAGATCGGGTCGAGGGCCGAGCAGGGTTCGTCCATCAGGATGACCTCCGGCTCAACCGCCATCGTGCGGGCGATGCAGAGCCTCTGCTGCTGGCCGCCCGACATGCCGTAGGCGTTGTCGTCAAGCCTGTCTTTGACCTCGTCCCAGAGTGCGGCTCCGTGCAGGGCCTTTTCGACCCGTTCGTCGATGTCCTTCATGCCGAGGACCTTCGGTCCGAAGGCGATGTTGTCGTAGACCGACTTGGGGAACGGGTTCGGCTTCTGGAAAACCATGCCGATCATCTTGCGGACCTGGACCGGATCAACCTTGTGGCCGTAGAGGTCCTGGCCGTGATAGAGGATCTCGCCCTCGACCGAAGCGCTCGGGATCAGATCGTTCATCCGGTTCAGGCAACGCAGCAGAGTGCTCTTGCCACAGCCGGATGGTCCGATCAGCGCGGTCACCTCGTTCCGGACGATGTCCATGGTCACGTCCCTGACCGCGGGCTTCTTGCCGTAGGAGACGGTCACGTCGTTGACCTCGAAGACCTTGTCCTTGGCCCATATGTCTTCGCCGGCCTGCTCCGGCTCCCGGGTCACCGCGATCTGCTGGGAAAGACCCCTCTCGTCATTCGGACCGTCAGAATGCACTTGCCCTTCCTCGTTCGTTAGACCCGCAACACCAGGTTGCCTTGTCGGATCATTACTCACTCTGGTATCTCCTACCATTGTTGCTCATATCGGTTTCGCAGCCAGACGGCGAAGGCATTCATCGCCAGCAGGACGATCAGCATCACGATCACGCCCGCCGCGGCAAGTATGCGGAACTCGTCCTGCGGCCTCGACGCATAATTGAAGATCAGCACCGGAAGAGCCGTGTAGCCGTTGTCGCCGAGGAAAGTCGGGTTGAAGGTCACGAAAGTCGCCGCGCCGACCAGGAGCAGCGGAGCGGTTTCGCCGATCGCCCTGGAAATCGCCAGGATGACGCCGGTGACCACTCCCGGGATCGCCGCGGGAAGAACCTGCCGGCGGATCGTCTGCCACTGCGTCGCCCCGAGCGCCAGCGATCCTTCGCGGATCGAAGGAGGTACGGCCCGGATCGCCTCGCGGGAGGCGAGGATTACCGTCGGCAGGACAAGCAGGGCGAGAGTCAGCGACCCGGCGGCGAGAATGAAACCGAGGTCGAGCGGACCGCGCACGATGAAGGCCAGCCCGAGAATGCCGTAGATGATCGAAGGAACTCCGGCCAGGTTCTGGACGTTCAGCTCGATCGTCCGGTTCCACCACTTCGTTCCGTCGGCGTACTCTTCCAGGTAGACCGCCGCCGAGACTCCGAGCGGGACCACGAGAAGGATGACCCCGAGGATCAGATAGAGCGTCCCGACCAGCGCCGGACGGAAGCCGGCCTCTTCCGGGTTGACCGTCGAAGGACCGTTTGTGAGGAGTTTGGTGCTGAAAGCCGGCGCGCCCTCAACCGCGGCCTGGATGATGATCGCCGCCAGACCTGCGAGGGCAAGCGTCACCGCCAGCAGAAGGAGGGCGAGGAAGATGTTGCCCTTCCAGACGTCTGACTTGGGCTGATTGCTGAGTGAGTCGAGGGTGACGGCTCTCGCCCCGGCGGTGGCCAGCCGAGCCCGCTCGGTCCCGGGGGTGGGTGATTGCGAGGCCATTATTCGTAGACCTCGCGGTATTTCCGGACCATGCGGATCGCGAACATGTTCAGGATCAGGGTGATGATGAACAGCAGCGAACCGACCGCGAAGATCGTGTCGTAGGTGATCGAGCCGGTCGAGATGTCGCCGGTGGCCGTCTGGCCGATGAAGGCGGTCATGGTCAGTACAGAGGAGCCCGGGTCGAAGGTCAGGTTCGGCGATGCTCCTGCGACCAGAAGCACAACCATGGTCTCGCCGATCGCGCGCGAACCGGCAAGGACCAGTGAGGCGATTACTCCTGAGATCGCGGCCGGGAATACGACCCGGGTCGCGACCTTGAGCTTGGTTGCGCCGAGACCGTAAGCGGCCTCCCTCAGGCCGGACGGGACGGACCGCATCGCGTCATCGGAGATCGAGGCGATGATCGGCACGATCATCAGGCCGATCGCGAGGCCGGCGATCCCGGCGCTGAACGGCGGGACGTTGACCATGAAAGGAAAGATGTCGTCGATCAGCGGGCTGAGGAATACGAGCCCGAAGATGCCGATCGCGACCGTGGGGATGCCGGCAAGCACCTCGAGTACCGGCTTGACCACCTTGCGGGCCCTGGGCGAGGCGTATTCGCTCAGCCAGATCGCCGAAGCCAGCCCGATCGGTACCGCGAACATCATGCCCCAGAGGCTTGTGCTGAGGGTGCCGACCAGGATCGGCAGAACGCCGAACGAGGCCGGCTGGAAGGTCGGAGCCCAGCTCGTTCCGAACAGGAACTCGGTGATCCCGATGTTGTCCTCCGTGAAAAAGCCGATCGTGGGGATCAGCAGCGAAATCACGATCGCGGTGGTGGTCACGACCGACAGCAGGGCACAGGCGCCGAGCAGCACCTTGATCAGCTTCTCCCCGTAACGGTGGGACGGGGCCTCCAGGGAGGGGAGCGGCCGCGCCGCACCCCTCTGCCCGAAGGCCCCGATCGAGTCCCGTGCTTCCATTGGCTCTGAACGCTACAGCTGAATCCCTCAGCCGGCCGATTTGACCAGGCTGTCCAGCTTCGCCTCGTTCTTGGACAGCTGATCGTTGGTCAGCCCGATGAAGCCGATGTTCTCGGCAACGCTGTTGACGTTCTTGAGGTAGTACTCCAT
>JAENXK010000076.1 GCA_016649615.1 Thermoleophilia bacterium | reverse complement strand
TCGACCGTTACCGCGATGGAGTTCGTACTCGCCTCGGGGACCGTCGTCGACAGTGCGGCGCCCGACGCCGAAGAGAGGTTCGCCGGCGATGAGCCGGATCTGGCCCGCGGCCTGATGGCGATCCGGGAGGAGATCCTGGCCGACCCCGATCTCACCGCCCTGATCAGGAGGAAGTTCGAGATCAAGAACACCACCGGCTACCGGCTCTGCTCCTTTCTCGACGGCGAGACCCCGGTCGAGATCCTGAGGAGGCTGATGGTCGGCTCGGAGGGAACGCTCGGCTTCATCTCCCGGGTCACCTTCGAGACGGTCAGGCGGCCGGTCAAGACGACCCTCGCCTGGGTCCACTTCCCCGACATCCCCTCCGCTGTCGCCCCGGTCCCGGACCTGGTCGATGCCGGGGCCAGCGCGGTCGAGCTGATGGTCGCGCCCGCGCTGATGGTCGCCTCCTGGAACATGCCGGGAGCACCGCAACAGTGGAAGGAGCTCGATCCGGAATCGGCGGCCCTGCTGATCGAGTTCGGCGGGGACGACGATGCCGCCCTCGATGCCAGCGAAACGGCCGCCCTGGAGATCCTCGGCGAACACGAACTGATCCGGGAAATCGAATTCAACCGGGATGAGGAGACGGTCGAGCTCAACTGGCGGGTCCGGGAAGGCCTGCACGGCCTGGTCGGCAAGATGCGGGTCCCCGGCACCGCCCTGATCGTCGAAGACGTGTGCGTTCCCCCGGCCCGGATCGCCGAGGGCGCAGAAGAGCTGCGAACGCTGCTCGCCGAGCACGGTTTCCTGCCCGGCGTGGCCGGACATGCGTCGGCCGGCAACCTGCACTTCATGCTGACACCCGACTTCGCCAAGGAGGAGGACCTCGAACGCTACGAGGCATTCATGGCGAAGCTGGTCGAGCTGATCTGCGTGAAATACGAAGGCTCACTCAAGGCCGAACACGGGACCGGGATCAACATGGCCCCGTTCGTCGAGCTCGAATGGGGTGAAAAGGCGACCGGGATGATGTGGCGGACCAAAGAGCTGGCCGATCCGGACAACGCACTCAACCCCGGCGTGGTCCTGAACCGCGATCCAGGAGTGCACTTGCGTGACCTGAAGACGACTCCCCCGATCGAGGAGGTCGCCACCACCTGTGTCGAGTGTGGTTTCTGCGAACCGGTCTGCCCGAGCCGCGATCTGACCACGACCCCACGGCAACGGATCGTGCTGCGCAGGGAAATGTTCCGCCAGGGCGAAGACACCGCGGTCCGCCGTGCCCTGATCGAGCAGTTCGAGTACGACGCACTTCAGACCTGCGCCGTGGACGGGTCCTGCCTGCTGGCCTGCCCGGTCGGAATCGACACCGGTGCACTGGTCAAGGAGTTCAGAGCGTCGGAGAACAGCCCGGCGGCCGAAAAGGTGGCGCTGCGCGCCGCCCGGCGCTGGGGCAGGGTCGAGAAGATAGCCCGGTCGGGGCTGGGACTCGGCAACGCGATCGGCAAGGTGACCGGTGACGGCGCGATGCGCGGCCTGACCGGGGGCGCACGGAAGTTCATCAGCAAAGACCTGGTCCCGGAGTGGGGTGAGAACATGCCGGATGCGGCAAAACCGAAGCTGCCCCGAACCACCTCCCAGGGGGCCGCGGCGGTCTACATGCCGGCCTGCATCAACCGCATGTTCGGCCGCTCGAAGGGAGACCCGGGAGAGCTCTCCCTGCCCGAGGCCCTGGTCGCGGTGTCGGCCCGCGCCGGCCGCCCGGTCTGGATCCCGGAAGACGTGGAGGGCACCTGCTGCTCGGTTCCCTGGAGCTCGAAGGGCTTCAGGGACGCCCACTCGTTCAAGGCCAACCAGACGGTCGAGAGGCTCTGGCGCTGGTCCGGCGGTGGAACGCTGCCGGTCGTGATCGACGCCTCCTCCTGCGGCCATGGCCTGACCGATCCCGGCCCCGGCGTGCTGAGCGAAGAAAACGAGTCCCGCCACGCCGAAATCGAGGTGATCGACTCGGTCGCCTGGGTCGAGCGGTTCCTGCTGCCGAACCTCGAGCTGAAACGCAAGGTCGATTCGGTGACCGTCCATCCGACCTGCTCCGGTCGCCATCTCGGACTCGACCGGGCCCTGACCCGGGTCGCACACGAGATGGCCGAGCGGGTCGAGGTCCCGGCCTCGGCCGGCTGCTGCGGCTTTGCCGGTGACCGCGGCATGCTCCACCCGGAGCTGACCGCCAGCGCCACCGCCCGGGAAGCGGCCGAGGTGAAAGCGAACCCGACCACCCGCCACATCTCGTCCAACCGGACCTGCGAGGTCGGCCTCGAGCGGGCGACCGGGGAGCCCTACGGCTCACTGGTCTACCTGCTCGAAGAGCTGACCAGGTAGTGCCGGCGCGAGCGGCACCCCGGGCGAATCGAACGGCCCCGGCGCGGGTTTACGGATGAGTTCCCCGGCCGCGCCCTACAATCGGCCCACGGGGAAACCGGATCGGCCGGTTACGCCGACTCAGACTTTTCAAACCGATCCCCCGAACATGAAAACCCGGGGGGAACCGAGGGGAATCCGATGCTGAAACGAATCTCGATCGCAACCGTCCTGGCACTACTGCTCGGCGCTCTCGCTGCGACAAGCGCGCCGGCTGCCGATCCGGATCGCCCTGCCACGCCGCCGCCGACCGACTTCTGGCAGAACAAGAACTTCATGAACATGGCCCACCAGGGCGGAGAGCTCGAAGCCCCCGGCAACACGCTCTACGCGTTCAAGACGGCGGTCCGCTACCGCGGCGCCGACACCCTGGAAATGGACAGCTACGTGAGCGCTGACGGCGTGCTGATGGTCACCCACGACATGAAACCGTCGGGGACCTCGAACGCACCGAACGACGACGACCACGAGATCCGGGACCTGACCCTGGCCGAGCTCAAGCAGTATGACTTCGCCTACAAGTTCACCCCGGGCAAGGGTCACTACGGCTATACCGGGACTGACGACTATCCCTTCCGCGGCATTGCCACCGGTGACCTCGACCCGCCGGCCGGATACACCGCCAACGACTTCAGGATCGCCACCTTCGAAGAGGTGCTCGAAGCCTTCCCGGACACCCCGATCAATGTGGACATGAAGAACAGAAGCGGCGATCCATCGGTTGCTCTGGAAGCGGCCGAGAAGCTGGCCGCGATCATGAACGCCCATCCCGAGCGCAGCGAAGACGTGATCGTGGCTTCGTTCGGCCAGGCTGCAGTCGAGAAGTTCCACGAATTGGCCCCGAACCACAAGGCGCTCTCGGGAAGCGAGGATGCAACGCTCGGCTACGTGACCGGGCTGCCGCTGACCCCGACGCCGGTCGCGGTCCAGCCGCCCGACACCTTCAACCTGCCCCCGGTGGTGCGCACGGTGCCGATCCTCAAGCCGCTGGCCGACTACGACGGCTTCGCAATCCACGTCTGGGGGGATGACCCGGATGTGAACCCCGATCCCTTCTACGCTCAAATCGTCGACGAGGGCGCCGACGGCTACTTCACCCAGCGGCCGAGCGCGCTCCACCAGTACCTCTGTGAGACCGGGGTCCGCCGGCCGGACGGCAGCCAGCGCTGTGCCCTCCAGGCTCCCGACGTGGTGCCGTGCCCGGACGGGACCGAAGGCGAGGCCCCGACCTGCACCCCGATCCCGCCGGACCCCGAGGCCGCCCTGAAGGTTTACTCGGTTACCGGCAAATCCAGGTTCAGGGCAGGCAAGAGCCCCGGCTACAGGGTCCTCCTGCAAAACATCGGCGATGCCCGAATGGACCGGACCAAGGTTTGCCTCACGGTTCCGAAAAGGCAGCATCACAAAGTGAGGCTGCCGCGACGGTGCACACCGCCGCGGAACATCGGCCCCGGCGGGGTGTTCAATCCGAGATTCAAAATCGAGACCAGGAAGAAAGCAGGCGGCGGGGTAGATCTTGAATTCAAGGTCACGACCGCCGACGCCGGCAGGCAGACGGTCAACAAGACGCTGAAGATCAAGAGGGCCCGGAAGTAGGCCGGGGCGGCCGGCTATCCGGCCTGGCGATCAAGCTCGGCGGCCTCGGCCGCCAGCACGATCTCGCCTGCGGTCGGATCGGATTCGAGCTGCCGGTCCATCAGCGGGGAAAACAGGCCGCGGGCAAAGAACAGAAGGTTCCATTCCCAGGGGGCGATCGCACGGGGAGAGCGGCTTTCGATCGCCCTGATGATCGCCCGCCCGGCCTGGGAAACCGGTACCTGACGCATCAGAATCGGGGGAGAGACCTCTTTGCGGAGGCGGTCGGCGTTGGCATCCTCGAATGCCGACCTGACCATCTCGGTCTTGATCCAGCCGAAATAGGCGACCGTGGCGCTGGCGCCCAGCGGCCCCAGCTCGGCCCGGAGCGCCCGGCCCATCGCTTCGACCCCGGACTTGGCCGCGGCATAGGCGCTGTTCAGCATCCCGTTGGCGAAGGCGTAGGACGAAGACACGAGCACGAACTGACCACCGTTCCTGACGACCTCGTCCATTCCGGCCCGGACCGTACGCCAGACGCCGAACAGGTTCACTTCCAGAACCCGCTCCCAGTCCTCGGCCGGAATCGCGCGCATCGTCGTGACCAGAGTGGCGATGCCGGCGTTGGCCACAACCACGTCGACCCGCCCGAACTTGTCCTTTGCCCGCGCCACCGCTGCTTCGATCGATTCACGATCGGTCACGTCGGCGGCGATCCCGATCGCCCGCGGGCCGAGCCGGGCGGCGGCATCCTCAGCCTGTCCGGCGTCGAGATCGACCAGGGCCACCGAGGCTCCGCGGCCGTACGCCATGCGACCCGTTTCAAACCCGATTCCGCGCGCACCACCGGTGATGAACACGACTTTCCCTACCAAGTCGTAATCCGATCCGGGAGGCCCGACTCCCCGGCCGGAAACGTCAACGGACGGCTCCGGTCCCCCGCCTTCTTCTCCGGCCTCGATATCGGCCACGAAGCCGGCGACCCGGGAGTGCCGCTCAAGCCGGCGGTCGGTCAGCGGGCCGAGCAGTCCGCGCAGGTACAGCGGCGGCTTCCAGACCGGCGGCTCGATCACCCGGACCGAGCGTTGCCCGATTCCGGCGATCACCGCATCGGCGGCCTGACTGAGCTCCATCGGCCTGGTCAGAAACGAAGGCACCATTTCCCGGCGGAAGCGGTCGGCCACCGGATTGTCGAAAACATCGCCGATCAGATCGGTCTTGACGAAGGCGAAGTAGGCCACGGTGGCACTGGCGCCGTGCGGAACCAGTTCTGAGCGGAGGGCGCGGCCCAGCGCCTCGACCGCGGCTTTCGAAGTAGCGTAGCTGCTGTTGAAGATCCCGTTGGCATGGGCGTATGACGAGCTGATCAAAACGAACTGGCCCCGGTTGGCGATCACCTGCTCGATCCCGGCCCGGATCGTCCGCCAGACACCGAGTACGTTCACCTCGACGATCCGCTCCCACTCGTCAGTCCCGATCGCCCGGGTCGTCGTCTTTCTCGGGGTGATGCCGGCGTTGGCGACAACCACATCGACCCGCCCGAACTGCTCTACCGCGGTCGCCACGGCGGCCTCGATCTCCGCGGCCTCGGTCACGTCGGCGCCGATGCCGATCGCACGCTCCCCGATTGATTCGGCCGACTCGGTGGCCAGCCCCGGGTCGAGGTCTACCAGCGCCACGGAGGCTCCCCTGGAGTGCGCGGCCCTGGCCGTCTCAAAGCCGATGCCACGGGCCGCGCCGGTGATCAGAACCACTTTGCCCGCCAGGTCGTATGCGCTCATCGCCGCAGCATATTGCGAGCACGGCCGCCGGCGGGAGCTCCGACTCATACAATCACCGCTCCGATGCCCCCGTTCAAGCCGGTAGACCCGAAGCAGTCCTTTCCCGAGATGGAGCAACGGATCGCTGCCCGCTGGAAAGAGGACCGGGTCTTCGAACGCTCGATGGAGCAGCGAGAGGGGGCCGACGTCTGGAGCTTCTACGAAGGGCCGCCCACCGCGAACGGGCAGCCCGGCTCGCACCATGTGCTCTCCCGGGTCTTCAAGGACATCTACCCCCGCTACCGCTCGATGCGGGGTTACCGGGTTCCCCGCAAGGCCGGCTGGGACTGCCACGGGCTGCCGGTCGAACTCGAGGTCGAAAAGCAGCTCGGGATCTCCTCCAAGCAGGAAATCGAGCAGTACGGGATCGCCGAATTCAACCAGCGCTGCCGTGAATCGGTGTTCACTTACGTCGAGGAGTGGAACCGGCTGACCGAACGGATCGGTTTCTGGATCGACCTCGACGACCCCTATGTCACCCTTGACAACGACTACATCGAGTCAGTCTGGTGGTCGCTGAAAGAACTGTGGAAGAGCGACCGCCTGTACGAAGGCCACCGGGTATCGCCATACTGCCCGCGCTGCGGCACGGCGCTCTCTTCGCACGAAGTCGCCCTGGGCTACAAAGACGTGGTCGACCCGTCCGTCTACGTGCGCTTCCCGCTGCTCGGCGAAGACGGGTCCCGGACCGGTGAGTCCCTGCTGGTCTGGACGACAACCCCCTGGACCCTGCCGGGCAACTACGCGGTGGCGGTCAACCCCGGGGTGACCTACGCCCGGGTCGAACTCGATGGTGAGACGGTGATCCTGGCTGAGCCGCTGGTCGAGAAGGTGCTCGGCGAGGGCACGAAAATCGCCGGCCGGCTCGAGGCGTCCGAACTGGCTGGACGGAGCTACGACGGACCGCTCTATCAGTCGAGCGACGGTGGCTCGGGCCGGTTCGAAGTGATCACCGGCGATTTCGTCACCACCGACGACGGCACCGGCCTGGTCCACATCGCCCCCGCCTATGGTGAAGACGACTACCGGGCGGCGATCGAGAACGGACTGTTCGACCCGGCCAGCGGGGGCGACCCGCTCTACAACCCGGTCGGACTCGACGGCAGGTTCACCGGCCAGGTGACTGGGTTCGAAGGCGACTTCGTCAAGGACGAGCAGGTCACCGCGCGGCTGATCGAAGATCTTGAACAGCGCGGGCTGCTTTTCATGTCGGCCGAGTACGAACATTCGTATCCCCATTGCTGGCGCTGCAACACCCCGCTGCTCTATTACGCCAAGGCGAGCTGGTACATCCGGACCTCCGCCGCCCGCGAGCAGATGCTGGCCAACAACGAGCAGATCGGTTGGCATCCCGAGCACATCAAGCACGGCCGCTTCGGCCAGTGGCTCGAGAACAACGTCGACTGGGCGCTGTCACGCGACCGCTACTGGGGTACCCCCCTGCCGATCTGGGAATGCTCCGATGCCGAATGCGATCACTCCTTCTGCGCCGGCTCGATCGAGGAGCTGAGGGAGCTGGCCGGCGAGGTCCCCGACGACCTTCACCGGCCCTACATCGATCAGGTCAGCTGGCCCTGCGAGTGCGGGAACGGCGAGATGAAGCGCGTGGTCTCGGTGATCGACACCTGGTACGACTCGGGCGCGATGCCGTTCGCCCAGTTCCACTACCCGTTCGAGAACCGGGAGGAGTTCGAGCAGCGTTTTCCGGCCGACTTCATCTGCGAGGCGATCGACCAGACCCGCGGCTGGTTCTACACCCTGCTGGCCGAGTCGAGCATGCTGTTCGACCAGACCAGCTACAAAAACTGCGTCTGCCTCGGACTGATCCTCGACTCCGAGGGGCAGAAGATGTCGAAGTCGAAGGGCAACGTGGTCGCCCCGTGGGAGGTGCTCGACAAGTTCGGCGCCGACGCCTTCCGCTGGTACCTGTTCACCGCCCAGCAACCCTGGTCGGGCTACCGCTTCTCGCTGGAGGCGATCTCGGAAGCGCTGCGAAGCTTCCTGCTCACCCTCTGGAACACCTATTCATTCCTGGTTCTCTACGCCAACGCCGAAGGCTTCGACGCAGCCCGCCCGGTCAGACGGCCGGAGAACCCGAGCGACCTCGACCGCTGGGCACTCTCCCGGCTCGAAGCAACGGTCGAGAAGGTGACCCGGCAGATGGACGGCTTCGACTGCACCGGCGCCGGGCGCGAAATCGCCGACCTGGTCGAGGATCTCTCCAACTGGTACGTGCGGCTCTCCCGGCGCCGTTTCTGGGAGGGCGATGCAGCCGCCTTCGACACGCTGCGCTTCTGCCTGGTCGAGATCGCCGCCCTGCTGGCCCCGTTCACCCCGTTCATCGCCGATGAGATTCACTCGAACCTGGCCGGCGGGGCGGTCGGCGAGTTCGGTGAACTGCCGGACTCGGTGCACCTGCGCGACTTCCCCTCACCCGATCCCTCCCGGCGCGACCCCGGGCTCGAAGAGGCGATGGCGGCGACCAGGAGAACGGTCGAGCTCGGCCGGGCCGGCCGTGCCCAGGCCAAAGCCAAGGTCCGCCAGCCGCTGGCCAGAGCGGTGGTAGTCGCGACCGACGCCGAACGCGAGGCGATCGCCACCCAGACCGAACTGATCAAGGCCGAGCTGAACGTCAGGGAGATCGAGTTCGTCACCGATCAGTCCGAGCTGGTCAGCTACCGGGTCAAACCGAACTACCGCTCGCTCGGTCCCCGTTTCGGCAAGGCGATGCCTACGGTCGCGTCGGCGGTGGACGGCCTCGATGCCGAGCGGGTCGCGGCGACGATCGAGGCCGGGGGCGAGGTCGGGATCAACATCGAAGGCAAGGACCACACGCTCGAGCCGGAAGACCTGATCATGTCGATGGAGCCGGTCGC
>JAENXK010000057.1 GCA_016649615.1 Thermoleophilia bacterium | reverse complement strand
GAGGGCCTCGGCCCCGGTCATGCCCGGAGGAGTCCGGCAGTCGACCACGAGTTCGGCCCGGGACGGGATCACGTTTTCCCGGTCCGACGCCGAGGCCATGGTCGGGGCCAGGGTGACCCCGAGCATCGGGTCCGCCAGGAGTTTTGCCAGCAGCGGGTCGGCCGCCTCGATCTCGGCCAGGGCCGCGTCCAGATCCTCGGGAACGCGACCGAGCAGGCGTTCGAGGAAGCGATCGGTGTCCGGGGTCGACTGGCGCGGCGGCTGGTGGTGGAGGCGGGGCAGGGCGGGGGCCAGCTTGAGCAGGGCGTTGTCTCCCACGCCCGGGATCGAGCCGTGGCCGGCCACGCCCCGGGCCCGGATCGTGAACCGGAAGGTCCCCTTCTCGCCGACCGAGAGGGTGAAGAACCGCTGCCCGTTCATCGCGACCATCTCTCCCGCCCCCTCGTTGACCACCCAGTCGCAGCGGACCTTGTCCGGGACCGCTTCGCAGAGCCACTGGGCTCCGAAGTGGGCTCCCGTCTCCTCGTCGGCGGCCACCACCAGCAGCAGGTCACCACGGGCCGGCCCCCAGCCGGATTCGGCCAGGGCAAGGCAGGCCGCCGTCTCGGAAGCCACCTGGTCTTTCATGTCGAGTGCTCCCCGTCCCCAGATGTAGCCGTCGGCCAGATCCCCGGACCAGGGGTCCCTCTGCCACTCCCCGGGATCGGCCGGCACGGTGTCGACGTGGCTGATCAGGGCCAGGTTCGGACCCGGCTCGGCGCCCCTGAGGCGGGCGACCAGGTTGGGCCGCTCCGGCACCTTCGACAGCAGATCGCACTCCCAACCGGCCTCGTCGAGCAGGCCCTCAAGGTAAGCAAGGGCCTCGCCCTCGTTGCCCGGCGGGTTGACCGTGTTGAACCGGATAAGCCGCTGCAGGAGATCGGGCGCCCTCATCGGCCGATTATCCCACCGGCCGGTCCGACCGGCGGGCACCGGGCAGAGCTTGACCACCGGGCGCGGCATCATAATCGTGGCAATGTCCGAGCAGTTGTTCGATTCCGATGAGCACGGTCCGCCGCCGGATCCGGAACCCGGCCGGGACGCACCCCTTGCGGCCCGGATGCGTCCCGCCCGGCTGGAAGACCTGGTCGGTCAGGGTCACATCCTCGGCCCCGGCACGTCTCTGCGTGGCGCGATCGAGGCCGGCAGGCCACACAGCGCGATTCTCTACGGACCGCCCGGAAGCGGAAAGACCACCCTCGCCCGGATCGTCGCGACGACCTCGGACGGGGCCTTCGAGGAGGAGTCGGCGGTAAACGCCGGCCGGGCCGAGATCAGGTCCGTGATCGAGCGGGCCGAGGAGCGCCGGCGGCTCTCCGGCCGTCGCACCGTCCTCTTTCTCGACGAGATCCACCGTTTCAACAAGGCCCAGCAGGACGCGCTGCTGCCGGCGGTCGAGAGCGGCGTCCTGACTCTGATCGGGGCGACCACCGAGAACCCGTACTTCGAGGTCAATTCGGCGCTGATCTCGCGCTGTCAGGTTTACGAGTTGACCGCCCTGGGGCCGCCGGAGATCCGTGATCTGCTCGACCGGGCCCTGTCTGACGGCGAACGGGGTGTCGCCGGGCAGGTGAAGGTTTCTCCGGACGCCCTGGACCTGCTGGCCGAACGGGCCGGCGGCGACGCCAGGACGGCGCTGGCTGCGCTTGAAAGGGTGGCGGCGGCCGGTGGCGAGGCCGGGATCGGCGAAATCGAAGACGCGCTCCAGGCACAGGCGATCGCCTACGACAAGGGGGGAGACCACCATTACGACTACATCTCGGCCTGGATAAAGGCGACCCGGGGCTCCGATCCCGACGCTTCGCTCTACTACCTGGCGGTGATGATCGAGGCCGGCGAAGACGCCCGCTACATCGCCCGCCGCATGGTGATCCTCGCCTCCGAGGACATAAGCAACGCCGATCCGCAGGCCCTGCTGGTCGCCACGGCGGCCGCCGCCGCGGTTGACCGGGTGGGGCTGCCCGAGGCCGCGATCAACCTGGCCCAGGCCGCGACATACCTTGCGCTCGCACCGAAGTCGAATGCCTCCTATGTGGGGCTCAAACACGCCCGCGAAGAGGTCAGGGCATCGGGACCGAGGCTGCCTCCCGACCACCTCCGCGACTCGAGCTACGCCGGGGCTAAGAAGCTCGGGCGGGGCCAGGGCTACCGCTACCCCCACGACCAGCCCGGCGGCGTGACCGACCAGCCACTGCTCCCGCCCGAACTGGAAGGCTCGAAGTTCTACGAGCCGACCGAGCACGGGTTTGAGGCCGAGCTGAAGCGCCGTCAGCAGGCGGCAGATCAGATCAGGTCCCGCCTGCGCGCTCCGAACGAAGACGAAGGGCCGAACGCTTAGGGAGCCTTAAGGCCGGGCGGCACAACTCCAAGCGGGTTCCGGGTTTTTGATCGATGACCCCGCTTGAGCAAGACGCCATGAAGGGTGCTGTGTCGGTCGGAGGCTCGGACTGGGGGTCTCCGACCGGTTCGACTTCGGAGCCGGTCCGGCAAACAGCCGGCCGGCTTCAGTCGCCTCCCGGCCCGGCCGGACGTGAACTCAGTGCCGGAAATCACCGACTTCCCGGGCCGCGGAACGAACCGGGCTACACTTCTCTGATGCCTCTCGCGACTTCTTCCAGAAAAAAGTCCGCCTCAGCCGGGACCCTGGAGTCCATCAACCCCGCCACCGGTGAAGTTGTCGGCTCGGTTTCCACGATCACTCCCGACCAGGTGCAGGGAATCGTCAGCGAGGTCGAAGCGATTCAGCCCGCCTGGGCCGAGCTGACGCCGGACGACCGGGCCGTCTACATGCGCCGCGCCGCCACCGTGCTGCTCGACCGGCTGGACGAGACGGCGGAGCTGCTCACCGCTGAGCAGGGCAAGCCGATCTCGGAGTCCTACACGATGGAGCTGATCCCGTCGATCGATGCCCTTCGCTGGTGTGCCAAGGAAGGGCCGAAGATCCTCCGGGACGAAAAGGTCCGCTTCCCCCAGGCCGTTTTCATGAGCAAGCGTTCAAAGATCCGCTACGAACCGATCGGCGTGGTCGGGGTCATCGCCCCCTGGAACTATCCGTGGACGATCCCGATGCAGGAGATCGCGATCGCCCTGATGGCGGGCAACGGCGTAGTGCTCAAGCCGGCGAGCCTCACACCCCTGCTCGGCGAAGCGATCCAGAGCGTTTTTGAAGATGCCGGTTTCCCCCAGGGCCTGATCAGGACCGTGCACGGGGGCGGACGGATCGGTGATGCCCTGACCAAGTCGAGCGCCGGCAAGATCTTCTTCACCGGCTCGGTCCCCATCGGCTACAAAGTCGGTGAAGAGTGCGCCAGGCTGATGAAGGGCTGCGTCCTCGAGCTCGGCGGCAAGGACCCGATGATCGTTCTTCCCGATGCCAACCTCGACTTTGCGGTGTCGGGCGCGATCTGGGGCGGTTTCGCCAACGCCGGCCAGACCTGCGCCGGGATCGAGCGTGCTTATGTGATGCGCGAAGTCAGCGAGCGGTTCATCGAGGGAGTGGTCAGGGGCGCCGAGGCGCTCAAGGTCGGCGATCCCACCCAGACCGATACCGAGATCGGACCGATGGCGTCGAAGGATCAGTACGACCTGGTCTGCGAACTGGTCGACGACGCGATCGCCAACGGGGCCGAGCGTCGCTGCGGCGGCCCGGTCGGGGTCGAGGGTTTCCCGGGCCACTTCATCGCCCCGACGGTGCTGACCGGGGTTACCCACGAGATGAGGATCATGAAGGAGGAGATCTTCGGTCCGGTGCTGCCGATCATGACCGTCGGGTCCGAGCAGGAGGCGCTCGACCTCGCCAATGACTCCGAGTTCGGACTGGGCGCTTCGGTCTGGACCAGGGACCGCCAGCGGGGCGAACGGATCGCCAGCCGGATCGAATCCGGCATGGTCTGGATCAACGATCACATGTTCACCCACGGCGCCGGCCAGTGTCCGTGGGGCGGGGTCAAGGATTCCGGGCTCGGGCATTCGCACTCGAAGTTCGGTTTCCAGGAATGCGTGGAGATCAAACTGGTCGCCTATGAACCGGGCCTGACCCGCAACTTCTGGTGGCATCCCTACGACCAGACCCTCGCCGAGGCGACCCGTGCCTCGGCACACCTGCTTTACGGCAAGGGCAGCGAGCGGGTCGAGGCACTTAAACAGGGAGCCGGCCCGCTGTTCGAAGTGGGCAAGCGCATCACCAGACGAGGCGACTGAACGGCGCGGCCCGGGACTGATTCCGGTTGTCAGCCACCGTCACCTGGATATCGATCGCACCCGTGAAAGGGATGCGGATGCAGGAGCTTTCCGAGGTCGAACTGACCCGACA
The DNA here is from genome assembly GCA_016649615.1 of Thermoleophilia bacterium. GTDB lineage: Bacteria > Actinomycetota > Thermoleophilia > Solirubrobacterales > 70-9 > 67-14. Next base: position 7,794 of record JAENXK010000057.1, on the reverse strand, counting down.
GGGGGCGGCCGGAGACCGCGAATTCTTCCTGGTTGACGGCAAACAGACCATGATCAGCGCGACCAGGCTGGGGCCGCTGATCGAGATCACCCCCGATCTAGACCGCGAAGCCGGGACCCTGGCTCTGCGGTTCCCCGGTGACCGGATCACATCCGGCCCGGTCGAGACGGGGCCGCCCGAACCAGTCGACTTCTACGGCCTGACCCTGCACGCGCGACCGGTCCTCGGGGATTTCTCCCCTGCCATTTCCGAGCATTGCGGGCTGGAGCTGAAGCTGGTGGCGCGTCCCGAGAACCGGTCGGCGGTCGACCGCGGCCCGATCGGCGGTGTGACGCTGCTGGGGGTGGGGTCGCTCGAGCGGCTGGAGTCGGCCGCCGGCGAGGCGGGCGAACCCGGCTCGATCGACCAGCGCCGGTTCCGGATGAATTTCGGCGCAGAGGGGCTCGGGCCCCATGAAGAGGACGACTGGATCGACCGGCAGGTGGAAATCGGGCAGGCGGCAGTCGTGATCCGGGACCGGGTCGGTCGCTGCGCGGCGACCACCAGGGATCCGGACCGCGGGGTGGTCGACCTGAAGACCCTCCACCACATCCGCTCCTACCGTGATGACGTGATCTCGGAGGAGCCCCTGCCCTTTGGCGTCTACGCCAGTGTCGAGCGACCCGGCACGGTCCGTCTCGGTGACCCGCTCGTCCCGGGCGGCCCCGGCGCCCGGCTGTGACAGCCTTCCGGAATGAGCCTCGGGAGACTCACGATGACACTCCTGGTGCTGGCCCTGGTCGGGCTTGCCGGGGTGCTCGCGTGGAATGCGGCTGTGACGGGCGACGGGCGCGGCGGTTCCGGCGACCGGGAGGCCGGCACCGGCCCGAGCCGGGGAAAGGTCCGCCCGCCTGAATCCGTGTCAGGTCCGGGAGCCGGGGGTTCAGGCTCTGGATCCACCGGATCCGGCCCGGGCAAGCCGAAGGTCGAACTGGAGGCCTCGAGCTGTCCGGCGGAGCTGTCGAACTGTGTCGTCGCCAGTGGTCGGGTGATCTACGTCGAGAGGGTTGATCCGGACGGCGACGGTGATGCTCATTTCGTGACCAGCAGCAGCCAGGGAGTGACCCTGCCGGGAGTCACGATCTTTGACGTCAGGGCCGGGCTGCGTCCCGACCCCTTGCCGGCAGTCGGCGATCTGGTCGGTGGAGCGGGGCCGGTCTATCCCGGTTCGAGGGGCCAGAAGCAGATCGAAGTGATCGAGTTCAACGTCGCCCGGTGACTCGGAAGGCCCGCTCAGGCGGCAGCTCTCAGCCGCTCCGCATCACGCTCCGGGCGACGTGGAGGTGCCAGACTGCGCGGGATGACTGAACCGGCCGAAACGGCGATTCGACTGAGTGGGCTGGGCCGGGACTACGGCGACCGGATTGCTCTGGACGGGGTCGACCTCGATCTCGGCGCCGGCCGGACCCTCGCGGTCCTCGGTCCGAACGGCTCCGGCAAGAGCACCCTGCTGAGGATTCTGGCCACGCTGCTCCGACCCGGCCGCGGCGAGGTCTCGGTGCTCGGATCCGATCTGCCGAAAGAGAACTGGAAGCTTCGGGGGCGGATCGGTTACCTCGGCCATGAGCCGCTGCTCTATGAAGATCTGACCGGCCGTGAAAACCTCGAGTTCCAGGCGCGTCTCCACGGCCTCGATCGCGATCGGGCCGGAGCCAGAATCGAGGCCGATCTCGAGTTGATGGAGATGAGCCGCCGGGCGGATGACCGGGTCAGCGAATTCTCGGCCGGCATGCGCCAGCGGATCGCGATCTGCCGGGCGGTGCTTCACCGGCCCGACCTGCTCCTGCTGGACGAACCGGATTCCAATCTCGATCCCGAAGGTCGCGAACTGGCCCGGCGGCTGATCGGCCCGGCGCCAGGCCGGACACGGGTCGTGGTCTCGCACGAGCCCGATCGGGCCAGGGCCGAGGCCGAGCAGGTCCTGGAGCTCACCCACGGCGGGCGGGTCGTGCGATGACCTCGTCTTTTACTGCTTTCAAGGCGATCCTCGGCAAGGATCTGCGGACAGAGCTCCGGACCATGCGTTCGTTGCCGGCGATGATCCTCTTCGCGGTGACCACCTTCATCATTTTCCGCTTCGGCCTCGACCGGACGGTGCTCTCGGGAAGCCTGGCCGGAGGGGTGATCTGGATGACCCTGCTGTTCGCCGCCATTCTCGGCATCAACCGGATCTTCCTGGCCGAGCGTGAAGAGGGCGGCTTCGACGCGATCCGGCTGGCCCCGGTCGATCGCAGCGCAATGTTTCTGGCCAAGGCCGCGGCGCTGTTCACCTATCTGGTGGTGCTCGAGCTGATCGTGGTGCCGACCTTCGCCCTCTTCTTCCTGCCGCAGTGGTCGGGGCTCATCCCGATGATTCCCGTCCTTGCCGGAGCCAATCTCGGCCTGGCGGTCCTCGGAACCCTGATCTCCTCGATGGCGGTCAATTCCCGGGCCCGGGACCTGCTCGTGCCGCTGCTGTTGCTGCCCCTGGTCGTGCCCCTGATGATCGCCGCCACCGGTGCGACCGCACCGCTGCTCGAACCGGCCGGACCCACCTATGACGACTACGGAACTTGGCTGCTGGTCATGGCTCTATACGATGGGATCTTCTGCCTCGTCGGATACACGGTCTTCGAATTCCTGCTGGAGGACTGAAACCGGCATCCGGGGCGGGATCTGAACATGTCTGGCGGCGGTCTCAAAGCAATCTCCATCGCGACGGTGATCACTCTGATCATCGGCTTCGGGCTGGTCTTCTTCTGGACCCCGATGGATGCCGATCAGGGCTTCAAGCAGAAGATCTTCTACGTGCACGTTCCGCTCTCGGTGGTGGCACTGGCCGGGTTCATCGCCGGCGGGATCGAGGGGTTCCGTCACCTGCGCACGAACAACAACCGGCACGACCTCAACTCCTACGTCTTCATCCACCTCTCGGTCGTATTCGGGGTCGGCGCGCTCTTGACCGGCGCGATCTGGGCCAAGGCCTCCTGGGGGCATTGGTGGGTCTGGGAGGAACCGACCCTGGTCAGCTTCCTGATCGTGTTTCTCATGTATTGCACCTACTACCCGTTCCGCTACGCGATCGAGGACCGTGACCGCCAGGCGCGGTACGCCTCGGTTTTCGCGATCACCGCCGGAGCCTTCGTGCCACTCAACTTCATGGCCGTGCGGATGGCCGACAGCATCATCCATCCCCGGGTCTTCGCCACCAGTGAGGGCGGCCTTCCGGCGTCGATGCTGTTCACCTTTCTGATCTGCCTGCTGGGCATAGGACTGCTCTGGGTGACACTGGTCAAGCTGGAGCAGCTCGGCAAGCGGGCTTCCGGCCAGGTTTCGCGATTGCGACGGGCGCTTGACGCCGACCCCGGTCGGCGGGGTTCGGTCGGTGGCCGGATCGCCCCGAGCGGGGAGGTCCGGTAGATGTTCGATTCGGTTCCCAGCGACGCCACCGCCTACGTCGCGGCGGCCTACATGGTCTTTCTGATCCTGATTCTGGTCTACATCGGGATAATCGGGGCCAAGTTCCAGCGGGTCAGCCGGGATCTCGGCGAGCTGATCGATGAGGTCGAGGCGGCCCGTGCCGAACCCGATCGGCAGACCGGTTCGGAGTAGCAATGCCCGAGCTGATCGCCCTCGGTCTCTCGCACAAGACGGCGCCCCTGGAGCTTCGTGAGCAGTTGGCCCTGACCGAGGGCCGGGCCGCCGGGGTCATGACCGAGCTGACCGGACACCCCTCGATTTCCGAGGCGACCGTGTTTTCGACCTGCAACCGGACCGAGGTCTACCTTTATGCGCCCGAGCCGGTTGAGGCCGAGTCCGTCGCCCTCTCTGTGCTTTCCCGGCAGGCCGAAATCCGGCCGACCGAGCTCACCCCCAGGCTCTACTCGCTGAGGGACCGCGAGGCGGCCCGGCACCTGTTCCGGGTCACCGCCGGGCTCGACTCGATGATCGTCGGAGAAGCCGAGATCCAGGGACAGGTGAAAAGGGCCCACGAACTGGCCCTGGTCGAGGGCGCTTCCGGCCCGGTGCTCAGCCGGCTTTTCCACGGCGCCGTAGCGGCGGGCGGCAGGTCCCGGAGCGAGACTGGAATCGGGGAGAAGGGAGTCTCCGTCTCCTCGGTGTCGGTCGAGTCGGCGGCCCGTACGCTGGGCGATCTGAGCCGTCGCCGGGCGCTTGTGGTCGGGGCTGGAGAAACGGCCGGACAGGTCGCCGGGGCCCTCGAAAACCACGGTGCCGAAACCGTGTACATCGCGAACCGTCACTTTGACCGGGCCCGGGAGCTGGCCGGCAGGTTCGGCGGGGAGGCGGTGCGGATGGACCGGCTCCAGAAGCAGCTCGAAGCGGCTGATCTGGTCATCTCGGCGACCAACTCGCCCCACCACCTGATCGACCCCGAGATGCTTGAACCGGTGATGGAGGCCAGGGCGGGCAGACCGATGCTCCTGGTCGACCTGGCGGTGCCTCGCGACATCGATCCCGGGGTACGGGGGATTGCCGGGGTGAGCGTCTCCGACATCGAGGACATCCAGGCGGTCGTCGAGCGCAATGCCGGCAGCCGTGAGGCCGAGGCGGTCGGGGCGATGCGGATCCTCGATTCCGAGGTCGACCGCTTCGAGCGGTGGCAGGCCTCGCTCGAAGTCCTGCCGACCGTGGTCGCGCTGCGCGAAGCGGCGGACGAGGTCGCCCGCCGGGTGCTGGCGGAAAACGAGGCCCGGTGGCAGGGCCTGACCGGGGAAGACAGGGAACGCCTGGAAACGGTGGCCCGGACGATCGTCAGCCGCATGCTCCACCATCCGACCGCGAGCCTGAAGCAATCGGCCGGGTCGGATGACGCCTACCGCAAAGTCAACGTCTTGCAGGAGCTTTTCGGACTCGACCCGGAGACCGCCCAGGAGGGCGGGGGCGAGGCCACGGTCATCCCGATGCGCCCCGAAGAGCGCGAGCAGTGAGCCTTCGCATCGCGACCCGGTCCAGCAAGCTGGCCCGGGTCCAGGCGGATCTCGTCGGCAGGGCTCTGGCCGACCCGGCCGGCGACGGGTTCGAGCTGATCCCGGTTGAGACCGCCGGCGAGTCGGGTGACAAGCAGAGGTTCGTGCGCGGGGTGGAACGGGAAGTGATCGACGGCAGGGCCGAAGTCGCGGTTCATTCAGCCAAGGACCTGCCGGGCACGATGACCACGGGGCTGGCGATCGCGGCGGTTCCAGGGCGGGAAGATCCGCGCGACGCCTGGCTCGGGCCCGGCTCTTCACTGGAGGAGATACCGGCCGGCGCCAGGGTCGGAACCTCCAGCCTGCGACGCCGGTCACAACTACTGGCCGCCAGGCCCGATCTGGTCCCGGTCGAGCTCCGTGGCAACGTCGATACCAGGATCGAGAAGCTAGCCGGCGGTGAAGTTGACGGCGTCGTCCTGGCGATGGCCGGACTGAAACGGCTCCGGCGTGAGGAGGAAGTGGCGTTTGCCTTTTCGCTGGATCAGATGACCCCTGCCGCCGGACAGGGGGCCCTGGTCGTGCAGACCCGGGCTACGCGCGCGGCCAGGGCGCCGGCCCGACCGGTCAACGAAGAAGGTGCCGAGCGGGAGCTGAAGGCCGAGCGCGCCGCTGTGGTCGCGCTCGAAACGGACTGCTCCAGCCCGGTCGGCATTCACGCCCGCCACCGGGGGGGCCGCCTGGTGATTGACGGCTTCGCCGGTCTGCCCGATGGTTCGAAGTGGGTGAGGGACCGGGTCGAAGGTGATCCGGCCCGCCCCGAGGTGCTCGGGCAAGAGCTCGCCCGCCGAATGAGCCTGGCCGGCGCGGCCTCGATCCTGACCGCCGCCTCTACTCTGTAGCCGTGGTTTCAGAGCCTTTCGACAGCCGCGTCTATCTGGTCGGAGCCGGGCCCGGGGATCCCGGTCTGATGACCGCGCGGGCAGTCGAGCTGATAGCCGCGGCCGACATCATCTATTACGACCGGCTGATCCCGAGGGGGGCACTGGACGGGGCCCGCGCCGAAGCCGAACTGGTCTACGTCGGCAAGCAGCCGGGGGTCTCGGGGATGAGCCAGGCGGAGATCAACGACCGCTTGGTCGAAAGCGGCCTCGAGGGGCTGCGGGTGGTCAGGCTGAAGGGAGGGGACCCGTTCCTGTTCGGCCGTGGCAGCGAGGAGGCCGCGGCGCTGACCGGGGCCGGGATCAGGTTCGAGGTGGTCCCCGGGGTTACCGCCGGGGTCGCCGCCCCCGCCTACGCCGGCATCCCCGCGACCCACCGGGGGGCGGCCTCGGCGGTCGCTTTCGTGACTGGCCACGAAGACCCGGACAAACCCGAGACCTCACTCGACTGGGCCGCGTTGGCCGCCTTTCCGGGGACGCTCGCGATCTACATGGGAGTCGGCCGGCTGTCCGAAAACGCCGCCGCCCTGATTGATGCGGGCCGATCGGGGGACCAGCCGGTTGCGGTGATCGAACGGGGGACGACACCTCGCCAGCGGGTCGTGACCGGAACCCTCTCATCGATCTCCGCGCTTGCCGCTATGGCCGGGGTCGAGTCGCCGGCCCTGATCGTGGTCGGTGAAGTCGTCTCCTGCCGGGAACAGCTCGCCTGGTTTGAGGACCGACCGCTTGCCGGCCTCAAGGTCGTGGTGACCCGGGCCCGGCCCGGGGCGGCCGCCCTGGCCACCCGGCTCACCGCGCTCGGTGCCGAGGCGATCGAGCTTCCGCTGATCCGGATCGAGCCCCGGCTCGATTCACCCGAGCTCGAGCGGACCATTGCCGGGATTGACGCCTATGACCTGGTCTGCCTGACCAGCCCGAACGGAGTCGAACTGCTCTTCGAGGCCCTGGGATCGCATGGCCTCGATGCCCGGGCTCTGGCGGCGGCGCGGATCGCGGCGATCGGGCCCGGCACCGCCGGCGCGCTGAAGGCCCACGGTGTGAGGGCCGACCTGATTCCGGAGCGATCGGTCGCCGAGGGCCTGATCGAGGCGCTGGGTGAACTCCGGCCTGTCCCGAACAGGGTTCTGCTTGCCCGGGCCGCCGCGGCGAGGCCGTCGATTCCTGATTCACTCCGGCGTATGGAGATCGACTTCGATGATCTGGCCCTCTACGAGACCTTCGCCGAGCGGCCCGACCGGGCGGCACTGGATGGCCTGGCCGGCGCCGACTGGATCACCTTCACCTCGGGATCGGCCGCACAGAGCCTGATCGAGGCGATGCCCACGGGTCTGCCCGACGGAGTGAAGCTCGCCTCGATCGGGCCGGTCACCTCGGGAGTGATCCGGGCTGCCGGATTGCGGGTCGATGCGGAGGCAGAGCGGCACGACCTTGACGGCCTGATCGAGGTCCTGCTAGACCGGGCCGGCCGGAGGCCCGCCGAATGAGCTTTTCGAGCGGACCGTCGCGGGCGGTCAGTTTCCTCACCGATTTCGGCTACCGGGACGAGTTCGCCGGAGTCTGCCGGGGCGTGATTCACCGGACCAATCCGGAGCTGATCGTGCTGGACGTGACCCACGGGATCGAGCCGGGGGATATCCAGCGGGGGGCACTCGCCCTGGCCTCGTATGTCCCGTTTTCGGCGCCGGCGGTCCACCTGGCGGTGGTCGATCCGGGTGTCGGCACCGGACGCCGGGCACTGGCGCTGGCGGCCGGTGAACACTTCCTGGTCGGCCCCGACAACGGCCTGCTCTGGCCGGCCGCCGAGCGCCTCGGAGGGGTCGACGAAGCGGTCGAGATATCGGAATCGCCGTTCAGGCTCGAGCCCACCCACCGGACCTTCCACGGTCGCGACATCTTCAGTCCGG
>JAENXK010000039.1 GCA_016649615.1 Thermoleophilia bacterium | reverse complement strand
GATCTCCAGTTCGATTTCGGTGCGCAGGAGCACTCTTCGATTGACGTACCGGAGGAGAGCGTCGACCTGGTCGGCGTGGTCCGGTCGTTGTCGATCATGGCCTCTGTCGTTTTCATCGGAATCGGGATCTACAAGATTCGCCGTGGCGATCACCAGGCGGCCTATCGGTACTTCAGCCGGGCCCTGCTGGTATCGATCCTGATCACCCGTGTCACCTCGTTCATCGAGTCGCAGTTCGGCGCCGCAATCGGACTCGGCATCGACCTGATCCTGCTCGCGGCGGTTTCCGAACTGGCCAGTCAGGACCGCCAGGGCAAGAAGCGTTTCGACGGCTCCGGTGATTCCGGGTCCGGGAATCGTCAGACTGGAGCCGATGGCAAAGAAGCGCAACCGCAAGCGGCGTCCGGCGAAGGCTAAGGCTCCGGTCTCCGGCTACGTCGATGCCGAGGGCAACCGGCTCGTCCTCCGGCAGTCCCTCAGCCCGGCGACGGTGGCGAAGATCCAGGAGGAGATGGCCAACCAGGCAGCCAACGTCGAGGATATCTGGCAGCGCCGGACCGAGCTCCTGTTCGAGCGGCTGGCGGTCTGCTGGGAGATCGCCGGCCTGCCGCTCGACGACCAGGCGATGCTGCTCGGCCGCTACCGGATGGCCGACTCCGATACCAGGCGGTGGGTCCGCGAAACGATCTCCGATCACGTCCGCGAGTTCATCCCCGAACTCGCCACCTGAACCACCCCGCTTCGCTGCGGCGGCATGAAGCGCCGGGGCTGGATTGGCGCCAACCGGCGCTCCTGGTGGACTACGGCTTCAGCCTGTGGCCGGTGCTGAACAGGTACTGGGACCAGGCGAGCAGCAGCAGGGTGATCACGCCGACCACGCTGAGGGAGACCAGCGGAGCGACATCGCTGGCCCCGAGGAATCCGAAGCGCACCGCGTCGACCACGTAAAAGAGCGGGTTGAAGTGGGATATCTGCTCCCAGGGGCTGCCCAGCCGGCTGACCGAGTAGAAGACGCCGCCGAGAAAGATCAGCGGCAGGATGACGATGTTGTTGATGAATGACTGGTTGTCCCAGGACTGGGCATAAACCCCGACGATGACGCCGAGCGCGCAGAAGGCGGTCGTCAGTAGCAGCACCGCGACGATCAACTCGACCGGGTGGCTTATCGGCACCCCGGTGAGCGGCAGGGCCAGGGCGGTCAGGGCGCCCCCGATCGCCAGCGACCGCATCGCCCCGCCGACCAGGTAGCCGAGGTGGACCTGCCAGGCGCTCATCGGGGCCGAGAGGATGTCGTCCAGGTAGCGGTCGTTGCGGGCCTGGAAGATCGTGCTCGAGTTGTTCGAGTAGGCGGCCTGGGCCATCGCCATTGCGATCAGACCCGGCACGATGTAGACGCTGTATTCGAAGCCGTTGATCTCGGTGATGCTGTTGCCGAGTGACAGGCCGAAGACCACCATGAACAGCAGGGCGGCGATCACCGGGGCGAGAATCGTCTGCTTCCACAGCTTCAGCACCCGGTGGCACTCCCGTCTGGTCAGCCAGGCGAGACCACGCCAGGGGTGAGGTTCGACCTCGGAAGGGGGCAGGGGGGTCATCGCGCGGCTTTCCCGGGACAGAGCGGGGTCATTCAGGCTCGTCCCCGAGGTCCATCGGATCCATGTCGCGGCTCCGGGCCTGCCTCTCGGCCTCGGCGGCAAGCCCGATCCGACCGCCGGCGACCGTCTTCAGATAGACCTGCTCCAGAGTCTCCGCCCCGTGGGACCGTTTCAATCCTTCGGCGCTGTCACGGGCGATGATCCGGCCACCGCTGATCAGGGCGATCTCGTCGCAGAGCGACTCGGCTTCTTCGAGATAGTGCGTGGTCAGCAGGATGGTCGTGCCCTGTTCGTGGAGCTTGCGGATGTAGCTCCAAAGTTCGTGGCGGAGTTCGAGGTCGACTCCGGCGGTGGGTTCGTCGAGGATCACGAGGTTCGGCCGGTGGAGCAGGGCCCGGGCCAGCAGCAGCCTCCGGCGCATGCCGCCGGAGAGTTTGGGCGCTTCCACATCGCGTTTGTCACTCAGGTCAAAGGCGTCGATCATCTGCCCGGCCCGCTCGTCGGCCTCGGCCTGGTCCATCCCGTAATAGCCGCCGTGGTAGAGCAGGGTTTCGTACACGGTCAGAAACTTGTCCAGGTTTGGCTCCTGCTCGGCGATGCCGATCATCCGCCGGGCCTTCATGCTGGTCGCGGAGTTGCCGAATACGGACACCTCGCCCGAGGTGATCCGGATCAGGTTGCAGACCGCGCCGATCAGGGTCGTCTTGCCCGCGCCGTTGGGGCCGAGCAGTCCGAAGAAGCTTCCGGCCGGAACTTCAAGGTCGAGGTTCTCGACTGCAAGGGTCCCGTCCCCGTACCTTTTGGTCAGGCCCTTTATGCCGAGAGCGGCGGGGGATCGGGAAGCGAGGTCGGGCGTCAAAATAGTCTTGGCCGACCGGTCCGGACGCGGCCTGCCACGGGGCTCCGCCCCTGAACGTGCGGGGCGCCGACCCCATTCGCCTGGGGCCGGAGCCACAGGCTATCCGAGCGCCGCGTCCGCGAGCCGTCACAATGAAGACATGAGGGCGCTGGAAGGAATACTCGTAGCCGACTTCAGCCGGGTCCTGGCCGGACCTCAGGCCGCGATGACCCTGGGCGACCTCGGCGCCGAGGTGATCAAGGTCGAGTCGCCGGCCGGGGACGAGACCCGCTCCTGGCAGCCGCCGACCGACGACCGGGGATGGGCCACCTACTTCCTCACGGTGAACCGCAACAAGCGCTCGATTGCGCTGGATCTGAAGGACGAAGCCGATCGCCGTCTGGCCCTCGAGCTGGCCGGGCGGGCGGACATCCTGATCGAGAACTTCCGGCCCGGAACGATGAAGCGTTTCGGCCTGGACTATCCGGCGGTCTGCGAAGACAACCCGGGTCTCGTCTACGGCTCGATCACCGGCTTCGGCGAGGCGGAAGGGGCCGCGCTGCCCGGCTATGACCCGCTCGTCCAGGCACTGAGCGGGATGATGTCGGTGACCGGGCCGGCCGCGGGAGAAGCGAGCAAGGTGGGCGTCGCCCTGGTCGACGTGGTCGCCGGCCAGAACATGGTCGCCGGCATCCTCGCGGCCCTGAGGGTGCGGGACAAGACCGGAAAGGGGCAGCGGGTCGAGGTGAATCTGCTGTCAACCGCCCTGGCCGCGCTCGCCAACCAGTCCTCGTCATATCTGAACACCGGCGTCTCGCCGACCCGGCTGGGTAACGTGCATCCCAGCATCGAGCCGTTCGCGACCTTTGCCGCATGTGATGGGCCACTGATGATCTGTGCCGGCAACGACCGTCAGTTCGGTGAGCTGGCGGTCTCGATCGGTGCCCCGGCCCTGGCCGAAGATCCCCGCTTTCTCAGCAACTCGCTCCGGGTAGAGCACCGCGACCAGCTCCGGCCCGAACTCGAATCGCGGCTCGAACTCGACTCGGTCGATTACTGGGTCAGGATCCTGAACGAAGCGGGGGTGCCGGCCGGACCGGTGAACGACATCGGCGCCGGCTTTGAACTCGCCGAAAGCCTGGGACTGGATCCGGTTGACGAGTTCGACCGGATCCGCACCCCCCGGTCGCCGTTCAGGCTGTCACTGACACCGGCCGAGACCCGTCTCCGTCCCCCCACACTGGACGAGCAGGGCGCCAAGATCCGGGACTGGCTCGGCAGCCGGCCGGGCGGACGTCCCGGGAGCCGGCCCGGGGATCGGTGACCGGAAACGGGGAGCGATGGATCTGAGACTTCTGGACGAGACGATGGCCGAGATGGGCCAGCCCGGCTACCGGGCCGATCAGGTCTTCCAGTGGCTGGCCCGGGGGGCGACCTCGTTCGAGGAGATGAGCAACCTGCCGGCCGGTCTGCGTGATGAGCTGGCCCTGAAGCTGCCGATTTCGACCCTCGAGCCGGAGGCCTCTGCCAAGTCGGTCGACGGCACCGAGAAGGCGCTGTTCATGACCGCCGACCAGCGACCGGTCGAGGCGGTCCTGATGCGTTACCGCGACGGTCGCCGCTCACTCTGCCTGTCGAGCCAGTCCGGCTGTCCGCTCACCTGCACCTTCTGCGCCACCGGTTCGATGAATTTCGGCCGCAACCTGACCGAGTCCGAGATCCTCGACCAGGCGCTCCACTTCCGCCGGATCGAACCGGTCAACCAAGCCGTGTTCATGGGCATGGGTGAGCCGATGATGAACCTCGACAACGTGCTCGCGACCTGCGAGCGGCTGCCGGAAATCGGGGTCGCCAACTCGCATACGACGATCTCGACCGTGGGCTGGCTCCCGGGGATCGAGCGGGTGACCACCGAGGGTCCGGCAGTCCGCCTGGCGCTCTCGCTTCACGCGCCGAACGACGAGCTCCGCTCGAAGATCATGCCGGTGAACGAGCGCTATCCGATCGCCGAGGTAGTCGGAGCCTGCCGCGAGTGGCGCCACACGCGCAAGCGCAAGGTCTTCATCGAGTACCTAATGCTGGAAGGGGTCAACGACTCGGTCGAGCTGGCCCACGAACTGGCCGACCTGCTGCTGCCGAAGAACGACTTCAAGGTGAACCTGATCCCTTACAACCCCAGCGGCAACGAGTACACCGGCTCATCCCGGGAATCGATCAGGGATTTCCGCGAAACCCTGATCCGGCGGGGCATATTCGCCACGATCCGGCTGACCCGCGGTCGTGACATCGACGCCGCCTGCGGCCAGCTCGCCGCGAAAGCGGCGGATGATTCTGCGGTGACGGCCGGCTAGTCGCCGTTTTCGTCTCGCAGGCGCCGGCGGGACTCCTCGATCACCTCGATGGCCGCTTCGAGCGGGTACCAGCCCTCGACGTCAACGTGTTTGCCCTCGGGCTGCTTGTAGACCGAGAAGAAATGGGCGATCTCCTCGCGGAGCTGCTCCGGAAGGCCGTCCATCGAGTCGATGAAATTCCAGTTCGGGTCGTCGGCGGGGACGCAGAGCACCTTGTCGTCGAGGGCGCCCTCATCGGTCATACGGAACAGGCCGATCGGAATCGCCGGGGTCACGCAGCCGGGGAAGGTCGGCTCGGAGACGCAGACCATCGCGTCGAGCGGGTCACCGTCTGCGCCCAGCGTTTGCGGCACGAAGCCGTAGTCAACCGGGTAGACCATCGAGGAGAAAAGGAACCGGTCGAACTTGATCGCCCCGATCTCATCGTCCCACTCGTACTTGTTGCGGCTTCCCTTGGGGACCTCGATCACGATGTTCACGGTTTCAGTCATACGGTGATCCTAACCGCAGGCCCCGGGCCGGACACCGGGCGGCCCGGTTGCCGCTATCCACCGAGGACCCGCCGTTCGGCCTTGCTCTCGACCGGGCGCCACGGCTGATCCCACTGGCAGACGCCCTTGACCAGCCGCTCGGCCTCCGACGGCCCCCAGGTGCCCTTTTCGTAGGGGAACACCTCCGGCGGGTCGTCGAGCAGGGGCTGAACGATCCGCCAGGTCTCCTCGATCGAGCCGACCTTGGTGAACAGGTCGGTGCGTCCGTGGATCGCGTCGTCGAGCAGTCGCTCATAAGGCTCCGGCTCGGCCCCCGGCTCCTTCTCGAACAGCACTTCAAAGTCGGCGTCCTGGAAGGTGTCAACCCCGGCCGCCTTGGCGATGAACCGCATGCGGGCTCCCGGATCCGGGTCGATCCGGACCACTATGTTGTTGCGGTTCGGTTCCGCGCCGGACCCGACTCCGATGTGGGGAGGCCGCTTGAAGGCGACCCTGACTTCGGTCTGCTTGATCGGCAGGTCTTTGCCGGTGCGCAGGTAGAAAGGAACCCCGGACCAGCGCCAGTTGTCAATTGCCAGCTCGACCGCGGCAAAAGTCTCGGTCTGCGAGCCGTCGGCGACTTCCGGAATGTCCTGGTAGCCGTCGTACTGGCCGAGGACGCAGCGGGCGGGGTCGACTGCCCGGATCGCCTGAAAAAGCTCGTACTTCTTCGCCCGGATCGAGTCATGCTGGTTGGAATTCGGTGGCTCCATCGCGACCAGGGCAAGTACCTGGAGCATGTGGTTCTGGATCACGTCCCGGACCGCCCCGACCCGGTCGTAAAAGCGGCCCCGGTCCTCGACTCCGAAGCTCTCGGCCATGGTCATCTGGACATAGTCGACGTACTTGCGGTTCCAGACCGGCTCGAGGGTCGAGTTGGCAAAGCGCAGGTAGGTGATGTCCATCACCGGTTCTTTGCCGAGGTAGTGGTCGATCCGGAGGATCTGGCGCTCTTCGAGCACCCGGGTCAGCTCACTCTGCAGCTCCTTGGCCGACTCCAGGTCGTGACCGAACGGCTTTTCGATAATGAAGCGACCCCGGTCGGCCAGACCGGCATTGGCCAGTTGTTGGATGATCGGCGAGAACAGTGATGGCGGCACTTCGAGATAGAAGAGCGGGTGCTTGCTGTCGCCGAGCTCGTCGCTCAGGTCGGTGAAGGTCTGCGGGGCGTCGAAGTTGCCGGCGACGAAGCGCATGCGCCCGGCAAGCCTGGTGAAGACAGCATCATCGACCGACCCCAGCGAGTCCTCGATCGATTCACGTGCCCGCTGGCGCATCGTTTCGTGGCCCCAGTCGCTCCTGCGGCCGACCCCGATGATCGGGCAGTCGAGCTTGTTACGTTTTTCGAGCCGGTAGAGCGCCCGGAAAGTCATCTTCTTAGCCAGGTCTCCGGTGATGCCGAAGATGACGAGCGCATCGGTCAATTCGGCGTCGGGCAGATCACTTTTCACGGACGCTGCTCCCTCATTTGGACTCATGTCCGGAGAGTAACCGCTGGGCGGCGCCAGGGTGATGTCGGCTTCACCCGGACCGGGGTCCTACAACGACACCCGACCAGCGCTTAGGATGGGGGCATGGAACTCGGAATCGTTGGACTTGGACGGATGGGGGCCAACATGGCCCGGAGACTCATGCGTGACGGACACAGCGTCGTCGCCTACGACGTGAATCCGGAAGCAGCGAAGGGGCTCGTCGGGGAGGGAGCCACCGCTGCCTCCGATCTGGCCGACCTCGCTGCCAAGCTGACCGCTCCCCGCGCGGTCTGGGTGATGGTTCCGGCCGGCGAGATCACGGACAAGACGATCCGGGCGGTAGGCGACGAGCTCGACCCCGGCGACGCGATCATCGATGGTGGCAATACCAACTACCGCGACGACATCCGGCTAGCCGCCGAGCTGGCCAAAAAGGGGGTCGACCATCTCGACTGCGGGACCAGCGGTGGAGTCTTCGGCCTCGAGCGCGGCTACTGCCTGATGATCGGTGGGCCGGAGGCGGCTTACCAGCGGATCGAACCGATCTTTGAGTCGCTCGCGCCGGGAGTCGGCGACGTCGACCGTACCCCGGGCCTGGAGGGTGAACCCGGTCCGGCCGAGAAGGGCTACCTCTACTGCGGCCCGGCCGGCGCCGGCCACTTCGTGAAGATGGTCCACAACGGGATCGAGTACGGGATGATGGGCGCGATCGGCGAGGGCCTCAACGTGCTCAAGCAGGCCGACGCCGGATCGGTCAAGCGTGACCACGACGCCGAAACCGCGCCGCTGCCACACCCCGAGTACTACCAGTACGAAATCAATGTCGGCGAGGTGGCCGAGGTCTGGCGAAGGGGAAGCGTGATCGGGTCCTGGCTGCTCGACCTGACCGCCGCCGCCCTGGCCGAATCACCGGACCTCGAAGGCTTCTCCGGCAGGGTGTCCGATTCGGGCGAGGGCCGCTGGACCGGGGTGGCCGCGATCGAGGAGGGAGTGCCGACCCCGGTTCTCACCGCTGCGCTCTACGCACGCTTCGCCTCGAGGGACCTCGATCATTTCGGCAACCAGGTGCAGTCGGCGATGCGCAAGCAGTTCGGTGGTCACGACGAGAAGCCGGCAGAAGGCAAATAGGCCGGGCGCGATGGTCACGAAGTCCGTCGCCGATCCGGAAGCGGCCGCTCAGGAGGCGGCGCGAATCATCGAGGAGGCGTCGGCCGCCGCGATACGTGAGCGGGGCCGGTTCAACATGGCGGTCAGCGGCGGCAAGACTCCCTGGCGGACCCTCGAGATCCTGGCCGACAGCAGCCTCAGCTGGTCCAGGACGTCTCTTTTTCAGGTCGACGAGCGCATCGCCCCAACCGGCAGCCCCGAGCGCAATCTGACCCATCTGGTGCTCAGCCTGCCGCTCGTCTGCCAGGCTGCGATCCGTCCGATGCCGGTCGGCGCCGACGACCTTTATACGGCCGCCGCGGGGTACGAGTACTCGCTCCCGGACCGCTTCGACCTGATCCACCTCGGTCTCGGCCCGGACGGCCATACCGCTTCGCTCGTCCCGGGCGACGGCGTGCTCGAGGTGTCCGACCGGGCGGTCGCACTCACCGACGGCGAGTATCAGGGGACCCGCCGCATGACTCTGACTTACCCGCCGCTCAACCGCGCCCGGAAGATCCTCTTTCTGGTCACCGGTGAAGAGAAGCGGGACGCGCTGAGCCGGCTGCTGGCCGGTGACCGGACGATCCCCGCCGGTCGAGTCGAAAATCCCGACATGCTCACGGTGACCGACCTCGACCTGACCGATCTCGATCCGGCCGACGCTGACGCCGCCGGTGGCTGAGACCCCGGAGTCAGACCCGGACGGGCGGGGTTCAGGCCGTCTTGCCCAGGTCCGCCGCTTCCTGGCCGTCGACCAGGAGCGATACGGGCTGGCCCTGCTGCTGATCCTTGCTTCGATCATCTTCATCATGGTCGCCGGCGAAGGGGCCTGGGCCCGGGTGGTGGCAATCGCCCTTCAGGGACTCGCCGTCGTGGCTTCACTCAGAGCTGCCGAGTCGCCGCGGCCGTTCCGGCATGCCGTGAGGCTGCTGGTCGGCGCGGCCCTCTGCTTTTCGGTGATTGACGCTGCCGCCACTGGCGACGTCAACTCGAGGTTTGTCGAGGCGGTGACGCTGACCCTGATTCTGGTGGCGACTCCGGCGATCGCGATCGGGCTGATCCGCCAGATCCGCGGCAAACGCGGGGCAACGCTCCACAGCATGCTCGGAGTCCTCTGCATCTACCTCCTGCTCAGCCTCGCCTTTGCCGCCGGGTTCGGAGTGCTGGATGCCTTCAACGACGGGCCCATGTTCACTCAGGGGGCGGACTGGGGCACCATCCGCAACTACCAGTACTTCAGCCTGACCACGATCACCACGTTCGGTATCGGCGACCTCACTCCGGCCTCTGACACAGGGCGGGCCCTGACCGGAGCCGAGGCGCTGCTCGGTCAGATCTATCTGGTCACGGTGGTCGCTCTGATGGTGAGCAATCTGCGACCCGTCAGGGACTGATGGACCCCTTTCTCCTGGGCTTGAGCCTGGTGGTCATACTCTCGATCTTTGCCAGGCTGGCCGCGGTCTGGCTGCGGGTGCCGGCAATCGTGCCGCTGCTCGTGGTCGGGGTGCTCGCCGGCACCTCGGTCACCGGCCTGATCGATCCGCAGGAACTGCTCGGTGACGCCCTGAATCCGACCGTGGAAATCGCCGTCGGGATCATCCTTTTCGAAGGGGCGCTCGGCCTGAGACGCGGCGAGCTCGCGGCCGGTGTGCGGCCGGCGGTGGTACGTCTGGTCACCTTCGGCGTGGCGATCACCTGGATGCTCGCCACCTGCGCCGTAGCGCTGCTCTTTGATGTGCCGATGCCGGTCGCCGTGCTGATCGGAGCCGTGCTGATCGTGACCGGGCCGACGGTGGTCCTGCCACTGCTCGAGTTCATCGCCCCACCGGACCGGGTGCGATCGGTGCTCAAATGGGAGGGGGTTCTGATCGACCCGATCGGCGCGATCATCGCCGTGGTCGTATTCGGTTCGCTGGTCCACGAAGGTGGCCGGACCGCGTTCGACGGGATCGAGATCATCCTTTCGCTCGGCGCGGGCCTGCTGATAGGTGTGCTCGGCGCACTGCTGCTGATGCCGCTGCTTAAATCCCGGCGGCTGTCGGGCCGGGACAAGGTCGCGGCGACCCTGATGATGATCGTCGCCAGCTTTGCCGCGGCCAACGCGCTGTTCGATGACTCCGGGCTGCTGGCGACTCTGGTCATGGGTGTCGTTCTGGCCAACCAGAAGAGCGCCAAGATCGAGAACATCTCCGAGTTCAAGGAGACCCTCGTTCCGATACTGGTCGGCATCCTGTTCGTACTGCTGGCGGCCAACGTCGATCTGAGCCAGGTGGCGGATCTCGGCTGGCAGGGGCTCGCTCTGGTCGGGGTCCTGATCCTGGTGGTAAGACCTCTGGCGGCGGCCACCACGCTCGGCCTGCCGTTCCGGGGCAACGAGCGGGCCCTCATCGCGGGGATCGCCCCCCGGGGGATCGTCGCCGCTTCGACCGCCTCGGTTTTCGGGCTGAAACTGGTCGACAAGGGGGTCGAAGGAGCCGAACTGATCATTCCGATCACTTTTCTGGTGATCGCCGGGACCGTATTCGTCTACTCCATACTGGGACCGGCCTTTGCCCAGCTGATCGGCCTCAAGGGAAAGCGGTTGCCCACCCTGCTGCTGATCGGAGGCCCGGCCTGGGCCCTGGCGCTGGGCAAGGCTTCCAGCGAGGCCGGTGCAGAAGTCCGCATCTGGACCGAAGACGCGGACGAGGCCCGCGCGACCGTAGAGTCCGGCCTGATCCCGCTCGGGGGTCCGATAGATCCCAATTTCGGCGGTGCCGGGTCGGCGCTCAGGGATATCTCGGCGATCGCGCTGGTCACCGGGGACGACACCCTCAACCAGGTGCTCGCCTCGCACTTCAGCGAGGACTTCGAAGCCGATCAGGTTTTCCGGCTGCGCTCGCCCTCGGACTCCATGCCGATCATCAGGTCGGCGGCGACCCCGCTGTTCGAAGACGAAGACGGCGTGCCCCGGCTCGAGCGCCGGCTTGCCGCGGGCGATCGGCTGGTCACCTTCGAGCCGGGGGAGCAGTTGCCTCCGGCGGCGACCCCGATCGCCTCGATGACTCCGCTGAAAGGGGCCTACCCCCCGACGATCCGGCTTGCTTCGTCGCGGCCGGAAGATCTGATCGAAGCCAAGTCGAGAATCATTGCCCTGGTTCCGGCCTGACCCCGGCCCCGCCGGCGTTCAGGGACTCCGCCCGGCGGAAGAAGTCGACCCACCGGTCGCAGATCTGTTTCATCGGGACCCGGCTTCGGATCCTGTTGCGCGAGAGGACGATGCGGCCCAGTTTGGTCGGCCGGGAGTAACCGGTCAGCTTCTGCAGGGTCGAGGGTCCGGCCGCTTCCACCGTGAATTCGACCGGTCCGGCCCGGTCGATCTCGATCAGACCGCCCGGCCAGAACATTCCGCTGCTGCCGGAATCGATGTTGGCCAGCCGCTGGCCGTCGATCGCCGCCGGGAAGGTGCGGCTGAATCCGGGCCCGTTCAGCCGGATCTCCTCCGGGCTGTAGTACTGGAGCGAGACCCGGTATTCGCCCGGCTCCAGGTCAAGGGTCGCGCTGGCGCTCTGGCCGGGAGTCAGGTCGGCGTCCGGGGCCCAGTCGGAGCGCAGCCCGACCTCCGCATCGGGCAGCAGGGTCGCGGTTCCGTCCAGGGCCGAGAAGTACCTGCCGCCTTCGTTTTCGCAGTCGACCAGTTTCGCCGGCATCGTATTTTCGCGCATGATCGGTCGGCCGAAGGCCGGTCCGGTCCGCCGCCAGAGAATGTAGTTGCCTGTCCGGGCCACCTCCTCGTAAAAGGGCGGGGTCATGCTGGTCCAGCCGGCCGCGGTCGTGACCACGAAGTCGTGGTGCTGAAGTGTCTCCCTGTCGAATGAGTCGAAATCGATCGAGTTCTTGCCGTTGTCCCCCTGAAACGGCTTCTTTTCGTTCTCGGTCACGTCGGGATCGGGAAATTCGTTGAGGGGCACGCCTACCTCGGCTCCCGACAGGTAATAAGGGGCAAACCGGTCCTGGTCCATGTAAAGCACCGTCTTGCCGTCGGTAAACCGGCGGAATGAGTCGAGCTCGGCCGCGTGGCCCGGAGGCGAGACCGAGGCATCCCGGAGGACCAGAAAGCTTGAGGCGGCGGCCATTACGATGAAGATCGAAGCAAGCGTCGCCCAGGCGATGCGGGCTGAGCCGCCGCTTGAGGAGCGGCCGGGACGTTCGCCGGACGGGACTGCCGAAGCGGGGCCGCTCAGCAGCGCGGTCAGGATCACCACCATCACGATCGGCGCCGAGATCACCAGGGCCTTTGCCAGCGAGTAGTCGCCGACCCAGGGGAGTGAGATCAGGTAGAGCCCCAGGCAGCCGAGGAAGGCCAGCGGATAGATCGATTTCGGCTGCTTCGACCACCAGAACAGTGCCGCCAGCAGGGCCAGCACGCCGATCGCCCCCATCAGACCCGGAAGCGGCGTCGAGAAGGTCCCGTCGAGCCGGTAGTCCGGAGTCAGCCAGACGCCGAGTCCCTCCAGGGCCGAGACCGGGCCGAACGCGTCACTGGTTGCCACCTCCGAGAAGGCGTCACCGAATCCGAACGGGCCGGAGAAGGCGAGGGCGGCGAGCAGTCCGAGTCCGATCAGAAGGCCCGCCGCAACAGGTGGCCGGCTGACCTGCTTCCAGACTGCCGATGGACGAAGGTGCCTTCGGACAACGGGTTCGGCGAGGCCCCAGGCGAGGGCCACGGCCGCCGGCCAGGCGAGGCCGGGGAAGCTGTAGGTGAAGACGATCCCGAGCAGCAGGATCAGCAGCGGGGTAACCGCCAGGACCCGCGCTTTTCGGCCGGCCGGAAGGGGTGCGAGCCGGGAGAGCCCGATCGCGAACGCGAGCAGGAACGCCGCCGTGGCAAGCTCCTTGAATGCGGCCTGGGCGAAGTAGGCGACCATCAGATATGGCAGCCCCGCGAGCAGCGCGGCCAGGAGCCTGCGCCCGGTGGGGAGCCGCTTGACCGCCTCCCAGGTGGTCATCACCGTGATCACCGCGATCGCTATGATCTGGCCGATGAAGACCGGTCCCAGGGTAAGCCGGGGGAGGAAGGAGAGCGATGCGGCCAGCCCGTGAGGCCCGAGCGGGTAGCCCCCGCTGGGCTCAGTCCCGAACCCGGAGCGAAGCCACTCGGCCCACGCCAGGTGAAGGCCGAGGTCGTTGTTGTAACCCATGCCCAGCAATCCCCAGTGGCCGGAGATCGCGAACGGGATCGAGGTCACGGCGACCGCCAGCGCGGCAGCGACCCAGAACCATCCTGAGGGTGGCAGGTCGGCCCGGCGCGGGCGGCGCAGGATCCAGATCGAGGCCAGGATCAGGGCGGCGAAGCCGAGGATCAGTGCGGTCCGGGTCCCCGGCACCCGGGCGAGCAGTCCTTCTACCGTCATGATCGCGGCGAAGCCGACCGCCGGCTCCAGCCCCGACCATTTTTGGCTCCCGGTCGCGACCATCGCCGCCCGGCCGACCAGGAGCGAGCCGATCACGACGATTGCCATAGTCAGGTAGGTGCTCAGCATGTCGGTCGGGCCATTCCCTCGCGGTCGGGGAAGCCCTAGTAACGGTCGGCGGCGTCGAGCAGGGTCGCGGTCAGGTCGCTGCCCTCCAGTGGGTCGTCATGACCGGTGAGCACCGTCTCGGGTTTCAGCGAGGCCAGTTTGCGCACGGATTCCTTGGCCTGCTGGTGGTCCCAGGCCCAGGCCGGATGAGGCACGCTGGCCTCACCCTCGGGCAGCGGCTTGAGCCGGGCCGAGTCAACCAGGTAGATCGTGTCGCTGACCAGTGCGACCCGGTCCGATTCCCGCCACAGCCCGATCTGACCGGGAGCGTGCCCGGGAAAGTGGATCACCTCGAAGCCGGCGACATCGTCGCCCTCTTCGACGGTGCCGGCGACCTTGACCGGGCCTCCGTTCCACAACCTCATCAACACCGGATAGAGCAGTCTCGGCCTGAGGTATTTGAGCTCGGAGGTATTCATGTACGAGTTGATCGCGGCTTTCGACTCGGCGTCGGCCACCTCGTCCGGGTGGCAGTAGACGGGAGGCCCGAGCCTCGGGGCTGTTCCGCGGTGGTCGGCGTGGGCGTGGCCGAGCACGATCCGGTCGATCCCGCCGAAGGCCTCGGCCACCTTCCGGTTGTTGCCGGTCATGAACCGGGTGCCGGCGTCGAACTGGACTACCTCACCATCCGGTCCGACTACGAAGTAGATGTTCATGCCGCCCTTGACGTCGCCCCGGAGCCGGTATACCCCGTCGGCCACCTGGTCGAATTTCTTTGGCAGCAGTGCCGGGTCGGGACCGTTCCCCGGATCGGTCGGTTCGGGCGGCTCTGGGTTCTCAGGGGTCAATTCTGTCCTCGTTCTTCTACGCTGCCGGTAATGCCGACCAGCTGGAGATTTCTGATGATTGTTATCTGCATTTTCCTGATCGCTTCGGTGGCGATCGGCGCGGTCAACCTGCTTACCACGCCCGATCAGATTCTCGGAATCGGGTTTGAGGGCCTGCCGAAGTCACAGTTTCCCAGATAAGACAGTGGCTGTGGCACGGGTCCGTTCCGGGCTGATGCGGCCCGGACTCCCGCTGCTCTCGCTAAGATTGGAGAGCGACCGGACTACGAGCAAAGGGGATGTGAACTGAATGGCACTGTTTGACCGCATTGTCGTCGGAACCGACGGATCTGATTCGGCCCGCGAGGCGGTGCGCCAGGCGGCTGCCCTCGCCACGATGAACGACGCGAAGCTTGACGTGGTCGCCGCCTACGAACCGGTGTCGAGTCATCGCTCGACCAGTGAACGGGGAGCGGCCCCCGAAGACATCGCCCATGAGTTCGGGCCGCGGGAGGACGTGAACGTCGCGCTCGCCGGCGCCGCTGACATCGCTTCCGAGTTCAAAGTCGAGACCACGTCACATCCGCGCGACGGGGATCCGGCCGACGCGATCCTTCAGGTGGCCGAGGAGACCGGCGCCGACCTGATCGTGGTCGGCAACAAAGGCATGACCGGCGCCCGGCGCTTCCTGCTCGGCTCGGTTCCGAACAAGGTCTCCCACCACGCGAGCTGCAGCGTGTTCATCGCCCGCACCACCTGAGCCGGCGGCAAGCACCTGAAAGCGCCTCCACCGCCCTGGCCGGCTGGATGCTCAGGGGAGCACCACCGCCGGGTTGGTCGCCCGGCCGAGATCGACTATGCCGGCTCCGAATCCGCTCGGGTTCTGGTCCGCCGCGAAATCGGGCAGCCGGGCCGTGCCCAGCAGCCGCTGCTTCACCTGCGCCGGCCCTTTCTTCGCGCCGGTCGTTCCACTTGCCAGAACGGCGGCGGCCGCGCCGGCTACGTGAGCCGCTGCCATCGATGTGCCCCTCCACCCGGGGCTGATCTTGAACCGGCTCGGGTCCTTCCCGGCCATGCTCACCTGGAGGATCGGCCGGTCACGTGACTCGAAGGGGCAGTTCCGGTTCCCGTGCGCTGCACCGCCGCCCGGTGCGGCGATGTCGACGGCCGGGCTGATGAACGAGTACCCGGCAACGCATCCCGATTCGCTCGTTCCGCCCACGCCGATCACCTGAGCTGCCGTCGCCGGGAGAGAGGGACAGGACTGGGCGGAGCGGTTGCCGGTCGACCCGACCAGTGTGACTCCCCTGGAATGGGCGTACTCGAGCGCGTCTTCGACCGGCGGGATCGATTCTCCGCAGCGAAAGTTGAGCGACATGCTGATCACCCTCGCGCCGTGATCGGTGGCCCAGCGAATGCCACGGGTGATGTTCTCGGTGGTGCCGAAACCGCTGGCGTCCATCACCCGAACCGGAATCAGCTTCGAGCGAAAGGCGATCCCGGTCAGACCCAGGCGGTTGTCGGTCTGCTGGCCGATCGTGCCGGCGACGTGGGTACCGTGCCCGTTCAGGTCGAGCGGGCGGCTGTCATCGTCGACGAAATCCCGGCCCGGCAGGAAGCGACCGGCCTCGAGATCAGGATTGCGCCGGAAGAAGCGGCCGTCGTTCCTGTAGGCGATGCCGGTGTCGAGCACGGCGACTCTGACGCCGGCTGCGCCGGCCCGGCCGGCCCGGCGCAGGTTCTGCCAGGCGCGGACCACATTCATCCCGCCCCGGGACTCATGGCCACTTGAACTGCGTTCCGGATGACAGAGGCTCCCGCAGCCGAGGAAGTTCCACTGCTTGATCCTCCAATTCCCGGCCTTGCCCTTCCCGGGCGGGTTGATCCCGGGGTCGTTCGGCCCCCAGCCCGAGATCCGGGCGATGTAGTTCGGCGTCGCATGTTCGATCGCGCGGCGTTCTTCCAGCCGGTCGGCCACGGCGGGCACGTCGGCGCCTTCGCCGAGTTCCACGGTGCGCGGGACGTTCTCGCCGCGCTTCTGGACGATCACCTCACCGGGAACGTAGGCGTCGCCGGGGGAGTAGCCGGGATCGCTGCCGACTGGCTCTGTGGCGTCGTTGGCAGCGTCCGGCGCGGGCGACTGCCCGGCTGCCGGGGCCCGATCGGCAGCGCCGATCCAGCCTGCGGCCAGGGCGATCACCAGAACCAGGATTCCGGTCGCGAGAGTTTTGAGGGGGCGGCTTCTGGTCATGGCGGGCCGTGGCGCTCATGGCCCGACCTACCTTGAAACACCGCAGAAGCCGAATGGTTGCTGATCTGGCTGCCGACCGGATCGGGTTCGGCGCGGTCAGTTTTCGGCCGGTTTCGTAGGCTGGGCTGATCATGGGGG
>JAENXK010000140.1 GCA_016649615.1 Thermoleophilia bacterium | reverse complement strand
GCCAGCGCCTTGCCCTGGATCCAGGGGGAACCGACCGCGAAGACGATCAGCGAGCCCAGGCCTGTGCCGAAAGCGAACACCAAAAGCGCCGCGGCCCGGTCCCTCACCGCGGCCAGTACCCCGAAGCCCCAGGCGACGGCGGTCGCGATGATCAGGATCGCGGTCACCAGGCCGGAGTCGGGACTCAGCCGGAAGTCACCGACCGGCCAGGGCCCGGCGTACTGGGCCGGCTCGAGAGCCTCGATCAGGTTGCCGAGTTCCCCGCCGCTGGTCAGTGGCCCCTGGTCGGGAGAAAAGAATCCACCGGCGGCGAACACGGTCGGCAACCCGATCAGGGCGACGCCGCCGGCGACGAACAGGGACCGGGCGACATAGATCCGGATCAGGCTCGCTGATGGCCGCGCCCGCCAGGCGGCCACTGCCATCAGCGCCACGGCCGCAAGGGCGATAGCCAGCAGCCAGGGAGCCCCGCCGGCGCCCATCACCCCGACCAGGGCGGCGCCGGCAACAATCGGCGCCGGGGTCAGGGCGCGGAGCGAGCGGGAGGTTCCCGGCCGGGCCAGCGGGGTGGTCGCCGCGGCCAGCAGTGCGACCAGCAGGGCGGTCGCCACCTCTTTGATCCCGCCCCAGTAGGCGTAACCGACCAGCAGCGCCGGCTGGGCGGCGATGAAGACGAGCGCCGAGCGGGCTCCCACGCCGGGGATCACCCGCCGGAGCAAGTCGAAAAAGACCAGCGACATCAGTGCCGCCATCAGCGCCATGTAAGGCTGAAAGAGCCACGCCGCGTCGGTGCCGGTCAGTTCGTGGCCGACCGCCAGAGGGATGAATGCCCCCAGTGGGTAGCCGGCCGAAAGGTTGATCTGGACGGTCGCCTCGTAGCTGGACGGGGCGAGGCCCGAGGTCGAGTGTCCGTAGGCAAGCACGTGGTCGGTGAAGGCCAGCCAGGTGGAGGTGTCATCCAGCTTTATGTAGCCGGCGAAACCGGCCTCGCCGGAAAAGATCACCGGGGCGCCGAAGACCAGAAATACCCCGAACGCCCCGAGGATCGGCCAGAGTGAAAGGGAGCGGCCCTTCAACGGCCAGGCGAGCGCGAACCCGGTCACCGCCAGGGCGACGATCAGTCCGGTGGTGAACTCGGCCAGACCGGAAAAACAGGTGACCAGTCCGCCGATCGCGATGATCCCCGCGAAGCCGAGCGCCGGGACGAGCGCGCCGGGCAGGCGGCGACCACTCACGGCTTCGGCCAGCAGGCCGAGACCGAGGCTGAGGGCGAGCAGTACCGCGGGGAAGAGGATCCAGGCGAGAATCAGGGCAGTGGCACGATATCGCCACTGCGGACTACTTTGAGCGCCTCGTTCTTCTCCGGGAGGTAGACCTCGACCTGGAGATCGGGCTGATCGTGAAAGGCCATGGTCACGCTGTAGGGCCTGGTCCGGTCATAGAAACCGACCCCATCCTGGTGCTGGACCAGGGCCATGCCCTTCTGCCCGGCAAGTTCCCTGGTCGCCTCGTAGGCACCTTTGAACGGGTAGGTGCCGACGTCGAGGAAGGTCTGCTCGGGGGCTCCCGGGGGCGTTCCGTCGGGGAGATAGCGGATGTGCACGTTGCCGCCGGTGTCGTTGTACTCCAGCTCCGCCCCGTTCCTGTCGCCGGCCCAGTACAGGGCGTGGCCGGCTTCGTCCGGGAGCGCAGTGACCTCGCCGGGCGCGACGATCCGGGATTCGCCGTGTGTCATGCCGGCCGTGGCGCCATCGCCCTCGTCCCGGTTGTCCGAAGTCAGCAGCCAGACGGCCAGCCCGGCGGCCACCGCGATGCCGACGACCATCAGAGTACGAGTGCCGGGTCCGTGTCTCGGATCATGGCTTGCCGGTTTCGGGTCAGGTTGGCTCACAACTGGGGACAGGAACCGTACGCGCACATTCTTTAGGAAACTTCAAGACCGGTGACCCGGCACCGAAGCAGAGCCCGGAAGCGGATTCGAACCGCTGACCCCTTCCTTACCATGGAAGTGCTCTACCAACTGAGCTATCCGGGCGCGAGCCGGCAACTTTACCGGGGACCCGGAAAAGCCGCGCTTCCGCGTCAGGCGGCACCCGGCGGGCCGGACCGGTCGGTCTCGAGATCCCTTCGGATCATTTCTCCGATCGCCCCTTCGGTGGCTTCGTCCATGGCCAGCTGGAAGCTGGCCAGGAGAGCGTCGGCGGCCAAAGGCCGCATCCGCTGCAGGGCGTCCTGGACCCGGGGCCACTCGTCCGGCGGCCGGCCGGCCCGGTCGAAGGGCTCCCAGAACAGTTCATTGAATACCTGGATGAAGACCTCGGCGACCGCGCCGGAGCGGTCCCTGAGTGACTCGAGCGCGCTGAGCGCGTCGGCCGCCGGCACGCCCAGCTCGGCAAGTTCGACACCGGCGGCCAGCAGTTTCGGGCTCAACACCTCGATTCGTCCGTCGCCCAGGCGGCGCATCAGGCCCAGCTCCTCGAGCCGGCGCATGCCGTCTTTGTCCAGGGCGGTCTCACCCCAGGGCTGGGCGATCTCGGATATCTCCAGGATTTCCGGCTGCTCGTCTTCGTACGGTTCCCTGAAAGAACGGGTGAAACTGAGCAGGTCACGGGACGAATTGCCAGTCGATTCGAGGATGCGGCGGATCGCCTCGAGGTTCATACCCTCTTCCTGGAGCTCGCGGATCAGGGCGATCCGGGAGATGTGCTCCTCGTCGTAGTAGCCGGTCCTGCCGATCACCCGGGGCGGCGGCAGCAATCCGCGCGACTGGTGGGCACGGATGTTTCGCACCGTCATCCCGGTCAGCCTGGCCAGATCCTCGATTGTGATCTCGCCCGATTCTTTCTCGATTTCTTCCGCCACCTGAAAGGATCGTAAGGGCTGGGGCCGAGGGTCGACCCCCAATCCGGGCTAAGGGTCATTCCCAATAGACAAAACCGCCTCCGGCCCTCAGCCTGTTGACCATGAATAAGAAAACACAACCCACAGAATCTGCCCCCGAGGGCGAGCGCCCGCCGGACTCCGGCGGCGAACGCCGCCGCAAACTGACCCGTTCCCGCGACGACCGCTACATCGGCGGAGTGGCTGCCGGCATCGGCGACTACCTCGGCATCGACCCGGTCCTGATCCGGCTCGCCTTCGTCGCCTCACTCTTTTTCGGTGGAATCGGCTTGCTGGTCTATCTGGTCCTGCTCGCCGCGGTGCCGATCGAAGGTGACCCCGATGTGCCGCCGGAACCGGTCGAGGGCCGCAAACGCAACCTGGTCATCGCCGGAACGGTCGCGGTGGGCATTCTTGCCCTGATCTCCGTCGGCGGATCCGGCTTCACCGCCTGGATATTCGGCTTCGGCCCCGGCGTGGTGTTCGGGATCTTCGCCTGGCTGGCGGCCGCCGGGTTGTTGACCCTGCTTCTGCTGGCGGCCAGGGATGAACCGGCCCCGTCCGCTCCGCCCTCCCCGTCCGCCGGCTCTACCGCCGGTGCCACCACCGCCGGCGCAACCCCCACAGCCGGCGACACCCCCGCCGCCGGGCGCCCCTCCGCCGCCGCTCGCCCCTCCGCGGCAGGCGATACCTCAACCGCCGCGGCATCGAAAGCACCGGGCGAACCGCCGCCGGTGATCGCCCCCTCCCCCAGCCAGACCGCTCCGACCGGGGTCCTTCCCCGCCAGGAGGACGACCCGACCGCAGTCATGCCGGGGGGTCAGGCCGGCGACGCACCCTCGACCATCGGCACGATCATGACCTGGTTCGCGATCGGGATGGCCTCCCTGGTCGTGCTGAGCGTCCTCGCGATCTCCGCCGCCTGGATAACCGCGGTGGCCGGCGCCGTACCGATGGCCAGCCTGGTCATCCTGCTCGGTGTCGGAATGGTCGTCGCCGGAATCAGGGGAAGGCGGGGCATCGCGGCCTGGATGCTCGTCGTGGCACTCGCCCTGGCTTTGCCAATGGCGGTGGTCTCGATCGCCGATCTCCGGATCGAAGGCAGCTATGGAGAGGTGACAGAGACGCCGACCATTGCCGGAGACCTGCCGGAGGACGGCTACAAGCTGGCCGGCGGAGAGATGACGATCGACCTGCGCGAGTACCCGTTCCGCCCCGGGCGGACGCTCGAGATCCCGGTTTCCAGCGGGATCGGGCTGACCAGCGTGGTGGTCCCGGACCGGGTCTGCGTCGCCGGGCAGTTTTCCGGCAAGGCCGGGCTGATCGATGTGCGCGGCACCGAGTCGTCCGGGGTCAATATCGATCGAACGATCGGCAATCCCGGAAACGGGGGGCCCACCCTGGTCCTCGATGCCGAGATCAAACTCGGCGCGTTCGAAGTGGCCGACAACACCGAGTGGCGGGCAAACGGAAGTGACCCGGGCAACCTCGGCACCTTCAACCACAGCGACGCCCAGAACCGTGCCGTGCGCGCGCGTGCCATCGCCGCCTGTGAGCGCGCTCCCGGAGGAGGGAAGTCCGGCGGCAAGGCCGGCAGCAGACCCGGGTCCTCCCCGGCGGGCCAGGAACAGGGTTCCGGTCAGAGCCGGAACTCCGGAAACGGGGGGTCCGCCGGCTGAGCATGGCGAACCGTCCCCGACTCAGTCGCGATACCGAAGGGGCCCTGCTGGGAGGAGTCTGTGCCGGG
>JAENXK010000052.1 GCA_016649615.1 Thermoleophilia bacterium | reverse complement strand
ATTCGCCGGACCGACGCCCGGCGAGGATGAAATCTGGAGCTACGGGCTGCGAAACCCCTGGCGCTTCTCGTTCGATCGGCTGACCGGCGATCTGGTGATCGGCGACGTCGGCTACAGCACCTGGGAGGAAGTCGACTTCGCGGCGGGGCCCGACCCGGGCAAGGGCGACAACTTCGGCTGGAACTGCCGGGAGGGGATGAACCAGTTCTCGACCGCACCACCGTGCGACGCTGCGCAGGCCTTCACCGAGCCGGTGTTTGAGTATGAGCACCTCGACGGCAACTGCTCGATCACGGGGGGCTACGTGGTTCGTGACCCGGCGCTTGGTGACCTCTACGGTCGCTACCTATATGCCGACTGGTGCGTCGGTGAGCTTCGCTCGCTGGCTTTGGAACCCCCGGTGCTCGGCCGCTCGGAGGGCCTCTGCGTCCAGTTTCCAACGTCATTCGGCGAGGACTCCTCAGGCCGCATCTATGTCACCAGTTACTACGGCCCCGTCTATCGGCTCACTGCGGGGGGATCATCCGGGGCCTGTGCGACAGACACCACCCCACCCGACACGACGATCGACTCCGGCCCCTCCGGCACCATCAACACCGACCAGGCAACCTTCACCTTCAGCGGTTCCCCGGCCGGTGACACCGCCAAGATCCAATGCAAGATCGACTCCGACCCGTTCGCCGACTGCACCAGCCCCAAGACCTTCAACGGCCTCGCCGACGGCCCCCACACAGCCACCTTCAGGGCCGAAGACGGGGCCGGAAACCAGGACCAAACTCCGGCAACCAGGACCTTCACGGTCGACACCACCGCGCCCACGGTGACGATCGCCGCTCCGGCCCAGGGCTCGACCGTCACAACCACTTCGATCAGCGCCAGCTTCACCGCTGATGAGGCCGGCTCGAGCTTCGAGTGCCGCCTTGACACGGGAGCATTTGCCGCCTGCAGCTCACCGAAGGCCTATCCGGGCCTTGCCGAGGGCTCCCACACAATCGAGGTCAGGGCAACCGATCAGGTAGGCAACACCGGGGCGCCCGCCAGCCGGGCCTTTACGGTCAAGCTCCCGGACAAGCCCCCGGTGGCAGACGACTGCACCGCCGCCGGGGCCGACCTGAGCGCCGCCGAGCGGAAGCTGGCCAAGGCGAAAAAGCAGAAGAAGAAGGCAACGAAGAGATTCAAGAAGGCGAACAGGACCTTCGGCAAGGCGATCAGGAAGGCCGAAAAGGCCGGCAAGGTAGTGAGCCTGAAGAAGGCAAAGAAGTGGACCAAGGCCAAGAAGAAGTTCAAGCAGGCGAAGCTCAGGGTAAAGAAGGCCCGGAAGGCGCTAAACGCAGCCCGGGCTGCCGCCGAGGTCTGCGGCTGATTTGGCGGGCTAAGTTCGGGCTCGGCCGTGGATGATTCGCCCGAAGGAGACCCCCGCCCTAAAGCATTGGAACAAGGCCGTCAACCGTGCTGGTCACGTTGGCAGGGCCAGGTACCTCAGAACCGACGGTCGCGCGCACGAATAGCGTGTCAGTGGAATGAAGAAGGTAATTTCGTCACTTGCGGTCGTTCTGATCGCCGTTGGCCTCGCTGGTTGCTCCGAGGGAGCCGGCACCGATGGGCCGACCGTTCAAGATCTCGCCGACACCGCCCGCGAGAAAAGTGATGAGCTGGATCTCCTCCTTCCCAGAGACTTTCGAGCCATGCTGCCGCTTTACTTCTCCCGCTGGGAGCAGAGCCAGGTGGAGGCTGGGCATCTGCCGGGGAAAAGGGAAAGGCTCCGCAATTGGATCAGGTTCGCTGACCAGATCCTGCAGACCACGGCTACCTATCGGTCGATCGTTGAGCGAAATCTGTTCGAAGAGAGCTATCGCCTGGGGCATCAGCTGAACAAGTAATCAGGGAGGCGTCAACAGGAGCTGCCGAAGCCGTTTGTCATGCGGCCCGGCCGACTGACTCTTGCGGATCACTTTGAACTTGACGGTGGCCGGCTTGCCAACGTCGCCGGCCTTGTCGGCGGGTTTGTACCTCAGTTGACGGATGACCTCCCCCGGGTCGACAGCCGCAGCGCGAGTAGGATTTCGAGACAATCTCGTTGCCGGAAGGGCACTCTCCGATACAGAAGCGATGAGGTATTGAAGTTCGACGTCGTGATCGCAGGTGGAGGACTGGCAGGGCTGTCCGCGGCTCGGGACCTGGCGGCGGCCGGGTACCGACGTGGTCGTGCTCGAGGCTCGCGGACGGGCCGGCGCGTGTGTGTTGCAGACGACCCTGGAAGACGGACGTATCGTTCAGCTCGGCGGCGAGGTGATTGGAGAGTCCCACACCAGCTATCGCGGGTTGGTCGGGGAACTGGGTCTTTCGCTGGTGCCTGCATTCCCCGCCCTGCCTGGCGTCGAAACCACCGTGCTGAACAGCGGCCGCTTCCTGGAGGACGACTTCGGCTGGATGGGAGACGAAGACAGGGCGAGCTACTCCCGGGTCGAGGGCGAATTCGCCGCGCTCTCCCGTCAGGTCGATGTGGACGATCCGTGGTCGCACCCGGAGGCCGAAAGGCTCGATGCCATCTCGGTCGGTGACTGGCTGCGGTCAGTCGGGGCTACGCCCGACGTCGTGCGGTCGCGGGAACTGGCGATGGCCGCCCTGGGAGCCGAGTCCGTTGAGCGCACCTCGCTGCTCGCCGACCTCCGGAAGGAGGCCGCGGTCGGCAGCCCCGGTTTCTACAACTACGACCACTGGGAGGCCGAACGGGTTGCCGAGGGCTCGGCGACGGTCGCCCTGACCATGGCCGATGAACTCGGGTACCGCATCCGTTACAACACGCTGGTCTCAACTATCGACGTCCGGCCGGGTGGCTGCTCCGTGGTTGCGGCATCGGGCGAACTATTCGACTGCGACTCGGTCATCTGTGCCCTGCCGGCGGGGCCGCTGCGGCGGGTCCGGATAACCGGGGTCTCCGACGAGAGGCTTAAGTCCCTGCGACGCCATCGGCACGCTCTGGCCTCCAAGGCCGTGTTCGCCTACCCGACCTCTTTCTGGGAGGCGCAGGGCCAGAACGGCTCGGCCTACGCGGAGACCGGCGTGCTTGGAGGAACCTGGCCGCAGCGGGAAGGCGTCCTCTCGGCCCTTGTGCCGCCGGAACGGCTCGCCCCGCTCCTTGCGAGCGCGCCCGCACTGGTCGAGGGGGAACTGATCGACGAAGTAGTGAAGATGTTCGGAGAGCCCGCCGGCCAACCCATCGCGTCTTTCCTGCGCCACTGGGGCATCGATCCGCTGACCGAGGGCTACATCACCGCCTGGCGCCCCGGCGACGTCATGGCGGTCGGACCTCTGCATGGAACTCACGAGCCGCCCTTTTACGTTGCCGGATCCGACCAGTGGGTCTGTGGCTACATGGAGGGCGCAGTCTGCACCGGGCGCGCCGCAGCGCGGGAGGCTCTCAGAAGGGGCTGATTCAAGGGGTTGAATCCGCTGGTCTTCCGGCTTCGGCCCGTCCCTAGCGCCGGCCGAAGAGCTGCAGGAACAGCAGGAAGATGTTGAAGATGTCGAGGAATATCCCCGCCGCCAGGGGGATCACCTCGTCGCTTCCGGCCCGTCGCAGGCGGTTGAAGTCCACCAGGACGTAGCCGGCGAATATGGCCAGTCCGAGCAGGGCGTAGATGGTCGCGCCACCCGGAATATTGATGAAGATCAGAACGATCCCGAAAACGATCAGGGCGAGCAGGAGCCAGAAGAGGATCCGGTAGAGAGCCGAGAGATCACGGCGGGTCGCGTAGCCACCCGCTCCGAGGGCGGCCGTGAACAATGCGGTCGCGGCGGCGGCCTGGGCGACCGCCTTTGAATCGGTGGCCGCGTAGTAATGGACGGTGCTGCCGATGCTTATCCCGAGCAGCAGTCCGAAGGCGAACAGAAGCGTGAGCGCCAGCCCCTGCTTGCGGCGAGCATTGGCAACGTTGAGTCCGATCAGGCAGCCCAGCGCGAACAGCCAGGGAACGAACCACTGCCAGCCGCTCAGGTCGCGGCCGATCCAGACGCCTGCGGCGGCGAAAGCGACGGTCACGGCGACCAGGCCCATCACCCTTCCGAAGATCGCGTGGGAAGAAACGCCGGCCGGTGCCGCGGTGCCGAGAGCGGGTTCGACGGTACTCAATTCTTCAGCTCCCGAGGGCCGAGGGGATCGACTGGCATTCAAGACCTCCGGTGTAGGAAGGGCGGACGCAGCCACCCTACCGAGGAGCGATCCGGCTCTGCCATTGGGTCGGAGCGGAGCGAGGCGGGCGTCGCACCGCGAACCGCCTCGAGCTCGCCCGAACGAGGGCCGGACAGCGAACGGTCGGCCGGCTCACTAGGCTCAGAATGTGACCCAGGAGGCAGTCGAAGACGACCAGACACTGATCGATCTGCGAGACGCGGGTCGGCACTACGAAATCGGCGGCGGCACGCTCAAGGCGCTCGACCAGGTAGATCTGACCGTCCGGGCGGGTGAGTTCGTGGTCATTCTCGGGCCGTCGGGAAGTGGCAAGACGACTCTGCTCAACCTGATCGGTGCGCTCGACACGCCCACCGAGGGGACGGTGAGGATCGGCGGGCAGGACCTGACCGAGGCTTCACGGGCCGAATTGTTCGCACTCAGGCGCCACAGGATCGGCTTCATCTTCCAGAGCTTCAACCTGTTCCCCGGGCTGACCGCACTCGAAAATGTCCAGTTCGGCGGCAACGTCGCCGGGCGAAGCGATGTCCGTGAGGCCGCGATCGAAGTACTCGGACAGGTGGGGCTGAGTGACCGGGCCGACCATTTCCCCCACGAACTGTCCGGCGGTGAGCAGCAGCGGGTGGCGATCGCCCGGGCCCTGGTGGCGGGCAATCCGGTCGTGCTCGCCGACGAGCCGACCGGGGAACTCGACTTCCACACGGGAGTTCAGATTCTCGAACTGCTGCGCGAAGTTACCCAGACGGCCGGCGCGGCCGTGCTGATCGTCACCCACAACCGCCAGATCGCCCGTGTCGCCGATCGGATCGTGGAGCTCTCGAGCGGCCGGATCCAGTCGGATCGCGAAAACGAACCGGCCGACATGGCCGACCTCCACTGGTAACGGTGTGAGCACCCGTGGGCCCCGGTTCTGGCTGCTCTGGTCCTGGCGAGACCTCCGCCAGCGCTGGCCTCTGATCATCGCGATCGGATTGCTGCTCGCCGGTGGCGTCGGACTCGCGGCGGGACTGGGCAGCATGCGGGACTGGCGCGTCGATTCAAACGATGCCAGCTTCGCCGCGCTGGATGTACATGACCTCAGGGTCGAGGCGGAGGAAGGCTCATTCGTGCCGACCGGGGCGTTGCGCAGAGTCGCAAGCCGCATCCCGGACGCGGACGCGATCGAGGCCGAAAGCGAGCGGCTGATCGTGCCGACGCAGATCTCGGCAACTTCCACCGAAGGCCGCCCGGTAATAACTCCGGGGCAGTTGGTCGGAGTCGAAACCGGACCCGGCCGAGCCGTGGACGGGACCGAGGTCACCGGGCCCCCGGTCGACGCCATCGCGGTAGAGGCCGGTGAGGGTCTGGCCGACACCGGAGAAGAATCATCCGGAATCATCGACACACGCTACGCAGCCGCCAACGGCATCGAGTTATCGGCCCGGGTCGAAGTCCCCGGTGGCGCTGAGGTGGAGATAGCCGGACTGGGTTCGTCGCCCGAGACTTTCGTCGTTGAGGGTCCGGGTGGTGCTTTCAGCGCGGAATCCGATTTCAGTCCCCTGTTCGTTCCGCTGCGCACCGCCCAGCAGATCGCCGGGCGCCCGGACCGGGTAAACGACCTTGCTCTCGTACTCCGGCCCGGGGCCGATCGAGCCGGGATCGCGCGCCAGCTCGAGCGGGAAATCGCCTCGCAGCTTCCCGGCTTCGGAGTGACGGTGACGGAAACCGGGGACATCGATGGACACCGGATACTGTACGACGACGCCGAGAACGACCAGCAGCTGTTCGACGTCTTCGCCTTCCTGATCCTTGCCGGAGCGACCTTCGGCGCTTTCAACCTGATCAGTCGGACGGTCGAGGCGCAGCGGCGCGAGATCGGGGTGGGAATGGCGCTCGGCCTGGAGCCGCGGCGGCTGGCGATAAGACCGATGATGATGGGGCTTCAGATCGCCGTGGTCGGGGTGATACTGGGCGTCGTCGTCGGCCTGGCCGTAAACGAGTGGCTGCGATCCCTTCTGACCGACCAGCTTCCGCTTCCGATCGTCAAGACCGGCCTTCGTCTGGACACCTTTGCCCAGAGGGCGGCGATCGGCTTTCTGATCCCGCTGCTGGCGGCAGCCTGGCCGGTAATGCGTGGAGTCCGTGTGACGCCGATCAAGGCGATCCGGGCCGGTTTTCGCTCGAGTCGGGGCGGCGGTCTCGCGCCGATGCTGGCCCGCGTCCCGCTGCCGGGCGACAGCCTGGCGCAGATGCCCGCCCGAAACGTGCTGAGGGCGCCCAGGCGGACGCTGCTGACCGTGCTGGCCAGTGGCGCGGTGATCGCGGTCGCGGTTTCGATGTCCGGGATGCTCGACTCGTTCCAGGCCACGATCGACCGGAACTTTGAAGAAACGCTGAAAACGGCCCCGGACCGCCTCAGGGTGACCCTCGACCGCTATTACCCTGAAGACGCACCGGAGGTCAGGCAGCTGGCCGGCAACCGCGCCGTCGCAGCGGCCGACAGGAGACTGGCCATACCGGCGAAACTGCGCAGCGACGACGAGGAAATCGAGGTGGCGGTCGAGACCCTGCCCGATGAAGACCCGGAGTGGGAGCCGACCGTGTCGGCCGGGAGGCTTCCCCGGGGAC
Source organism: Thermoleophilia bacterium (assembly GCA_016649615.1). Classification (GTDB taxonomy): domain Bacteria; phylum Actinomycetota; class Thermoleophilia; order Solirubrobacterales; family 70-9; genus 67-14. Next base: position 6,600 of record JAENXK010000052.1, on the reverse strand, counting down.
CGGACGAGGCGCTGATCGCCGAAAGCGCAGCCTCCGACCTCGGGGTAGGACCGGGCCAGACGATTGACCTGCTCCATCCGCGAAGGGCAGGTCCCGGGCGGTTCGAGTCGGCAGAAACCGAGGTCCGGGTCAGCGGGACCCATCCCGACCCATTCCGATTCCCCGTGTACATGAACCCCGCCTCGTCTTCGGTTTTCGGGGTGCCCGGCCAGATCAACTCGCTGGACCTGGTTCCGACCGGTGGCCTGAGCGAAGAGGACGCCAAGCTGGCGCTGGCCGGCCTCCCGGGGGTCGCCTCGATCGAGGCGGCGTCAGCCCTCGGCCGATCTCTGGAACAGGGCCTGGACGACTTCGCCTCGATAATCAGGGTCGTTGTCGTGATCGCGATGATCCTGGTCCTGCTGATCGCCTTCAACTCGACCGCGATCAACGCCGAAGAGCGTGCCCGCGAGAACGCGACCATGTTTGCCTATGGTGTTCCGCTTCGAACGGTGCTGCGACTGGCGGTGATCGAAAGCCTGATCATGGGCCTGCTGGCAACCGCGATCGGGGTAGCGCTCGGGGTGGTGATCCTGGGCTGGGTGGTGAACGTGAACCTCAAGGAGGTCCTGCCCGAACTGGGCACGGTGACTTCCCTTTCCCTCACCTCGATCCTCCTCGCCGCGGCAGCCGGAGTCGGTGCTATGGCGCTCGCTCCGGTGCTGACCGTCCGCCGCCTGCGCCGCATGGACGTGCCCTCGACCCTGCGTGTCGTCGAATGACACCCCCGCAGCCGGCCTGACCCCTTGTATGCCGGCAGGAAACCCGGCAGGGCCGGCGACAGCGGCCCGCCAGTCTGAACGGGCCGCTGTCAGGGCCGGCCGGGGACCGCCCTATCCGTCCGGGAACTCCTAGTTGCCGTCCCCGGACTCGGCGCCGGTTTCTGCCTCCTGGCCGACCACGTTGAAGCTGCGGTCGAGCTGGACGTCGGTCTCGCTGCCGTCGTCGAGGGTGACCTCTACCTCGTAGTAGGACTCCTCGTCGCCGACTTCGGTTCCGCTGACCGTGCCCTGGCCGGTGTGATCGAGCGCGGCGCGCTCGGCCTGCGGCAGGGCGGGTCCGGTGATCGGCTTCTCGTTTTCGAGGGCATCCTCGGCGACGCCGGTCCCGGCGATGGCCGCACCGGCCCCGCCGATCAGGACGGCCGCTGCCGTGGCTCCGATCGCGATTGTCTTGTTTCGTCTGTTCATTTCCTGCCTCCGTCGGGCTTTGCTTTCGTTTACAGCGCCAGTTCTACGGAAGCCGGATTAGCCGACGGTTAGAGCCGGCGGGCCTGCCGGTTTCCCTGCCGCGGCTCTCAGCCGTCCAGTTTGACCGGCAGGGTCCGGAGCTGGTTGACGAAGCCCGAGATCACGTATTTCGGATCGCCGTCGATCTCCATATCCGGGTAGCGGGCCAGGGTTTCTTCGATCAGGACCCTGAGCTCCAGGCGGGCCAGGGCTGTACCGAGACAGAAGTGGCGACCACCGGCGCCGAATGCCTGGTGCTCGGGGTTGCGCTTCACGTCGAAGGTGTGCGGATCCTCGTAGCGGGTCTCGTCGCGATTGGACGAGACGTACCACATGAGCAGTTTCTCGCCTTCCTTGATCGGCTGGCCGAGCAACTCCGTGTCTTTGGTCGCGGTACGCCGGAAGTGGGCAAACGCCGGGAACATGCGCAGTGCCTCCTCGACGGTCGATGGAACCAGTGAGGGATCGTCCAGCAGCATCCGGCGCTGGCTGTCGTCCTCGAGCAGGGCCCGCATCGCGCTGCAGTAGGTCGCCTTGGTGCTGTCGTTGCCGGCGGCCATCAGCAGGAAGAAACCCATGACGATCTCGTGCTCCTCGAGCTTTTCTCCGTCGATCTCGGCGTGGACCAGAACGCTGGTCAGGTCCTCCGTCGGGTTCTCGCGGCGATCGGCGATCATCTTCGTGCAGCGTTCGAAGACTTCCGGCAGATCCCGCTCCATCACCGATTCGATGCCCTCAGGATTCACGTCGGGGTCGTTCGCGCCGAGGATCGTGTTCATCAGACGGGCCCAGACGACATCGTCAGTGGGCGGCAGGCCCATGAAGCTGCCGATTACCCGGGCGACCACCGGCTGGGCGATGTCGTCGACCAGGTCGCAGGTCTCCCGGCCTTCGAGCTTGCCGATCACGTCGCGGGTTATCTCGCGGATCTCGTCCTCGTGCTCGGCGATGCGCTTGGGAGTGAAGCCACGCTGAAAGAGGGCCTTGACGCGATCGTGCTTGGGCGGATCCATCGAAATGAACATCGACCTCATCAGCTCGAGCGGGAATACCCCTTCGGTCACGGCGGTGATTCCGCCCTTTTCGGAGGAGTAGGTCTCCCAGTCGCGGCTTACTTCGTAGATGCCCTCGGCCGTGGTCACCGACCAGTAGCCCTCCTCGTCGGGGAACATGGTCATCCCGCTCGACCAGTGAACCGGGCATTCCGAGCGCAGCCGGGTGAACAGCTCGTCCGGCGGCCCGTCCAGCCAGAGATCTTCCTCGAGGACCAGGACCTCGTCGAGCGGCTTGTCGGTATCGGCTGGCATGCGGGGCCTCCTGAAGATGAAGTGCGGACGGGGCTGACTCTACCGCCCGGCCTGCGCCGCATGCGGCCTTCCCGTCAGGCCCGGGCCGGGGCTCCGTCACCGGGGCCGGAATCCGGCCGGGCGAGTGGGTAGCCGGGCAGGTTCCTGGTGAAGGGGTACGAAACCAGGGCGAGGAATGCCGCGAAAAGCAGCGCCGTTTTCAGAGCCTGGATCTGGGCGTCCTCGTAGTCGGTGATCAGGAGGTCCGTTGTCGACTGGCTGACGCCCGCCCCTTCGGCGGCCGAGCGAACCTCATCGGATGCGACGAAGCTGCCCCCCGAACTCAGCTCGACCTGGACCTGATTCTTGACCGAGGCCGGGATGTCGGGGTTTTCGGCCACGTTCGAGGAAAAGGCGGCGATAAGACCGGTGATCACCACCGCGCCGAGCAGTGCGGTGCCCAGAGAGGAGCCGAGCTGCATCGCCGTATTCTGAAGCCCACCGGCCTCGCTCCTGTCTTTGTCCCCGACCGAAGACTGAACGGCATTGCCGAGCTGGGAAATGGTCAGCCCCATTCCCACTCCGAGCACACCCATGGCGACCATGAAGCTGGAGCTGTCGAGTGCGGGTTCGATCGTCCCGAGCATCAGGAGGATGGCAACGAATATGACGGCGAGGCCGATCCGGACCAGCAGCCGCGCCGTGAAGCGCCGCGAGAGCACAGAGCCCACCAGGGCAGCCACGAACAGGCCGGCTGAAGCGGGCAGCATGTGGACACCGGTCTCGAGTGCGTCCAGGCCCTGGACCACCTGGAGGTAGAGCGGCACAGTGAAGAAAATGCCCATGAGCATCGTGTTCTGAGCCAGCAGCATCGTGACCCCACCCCGGAGCGTGGGGATCCTGAGCAGGCTGAGGTGGACCAGGGGCTGCTCTCCCCTCCTCTCGCGACGTCGTTCCCAGGCGACGAATCCACCAAGGACCATCAGCCCGGCGGCGATGACGAACGGGGTCAGCGAGAACCCGAACGGTTCGACCGGAGAGTCGAGCGGGCGCAGCCAACCCCATGTGCTGGCTCTCAGCACGCCGAATACCGTCAACGCCAGTCCGCCGGCCGAGAGCACTCCGCCGATCCAGTCGAGTTTCACCCCGCTCACCGATTTCGGTTCCCTGATCGTGCGTATCCCGGCCAGGATGCCCAGCGCGACCAGAACCTCCCCGACGAATACGAGTCGCCAGCTGAACTCGGTGGTCGCCCATCCGCCGAGGATCGGGCCGACCGCGATGCCGGCGCCGGCCACACCTCCGAGGATGCCGTAGGCCAGCGCTCTGTCCTTGCCGCTGTACGAACCGGCCACGAGGGCGATCATCGCCGGGAGGACCAGGGCGGCCCCGACGCCTTCGAGAACCGACCAGCCGAAGGCCAGCACAACGACGCTTCCGGATAGTGCGGTGGTCGCCGACCCGGCCGCGTAGATCACCAGGCCGATCCCGAAAGCGCGACGACGCCCGATCATGTCACCGATCTTGCCTCCGACCAGCATCAGGCTCGCCATGACCAGGGCGTAGAAAGCGATCACCGCCTGAATCGTGGTCACAGTCGTGTCGAAATCCTCGACCAGCTGCGAGATCGCGACGTTCATCACCGCCTGGTCCAGGACCATCAGGAACTGGGCGGCAGACAGGAATATGAGCGCTCCCCACTTCTTCACGTCGCGCACTTTAGTCGCCGGGCCACGACTCCGGCTGCGACTTCAACGCCGCCGCTCAGGCGGCGCTGACCCACTCCCTGGCGGCGTCCAGTTCGGCGTCGGCGAATATCCTGACCTTGGCCGGTATCAGGAAACCGAATCCCCTGATCGCGACCCGGTACGCCTCGTGGTCGGTTGCCACTGCGATCCGCTCGATTGAAAACAGGTGCTCCATGCCGACCTTGGCGTCATCCCATGCGGCGCCCGCCGAGTAGCCGTCGAACTCCTCGCCGAGTACCAGGAGCAGGCTGATCTTCCCTTGCTGCTCCAGAGCGGACTCGACCGCCGGCACCAGGATCTCCGCATAGTCGTCTCCGGTCACCTTGCCGCCGGCCTGGAACCCGAGAACGCCATCGGGCAAATCAGTCAACTGCGTGATCATCGATCGCTCCTTTCGGCAGACGGTTCAGCGGTCGATCCGTCTCATCTCTTTCTGTATCTGGTCTTCGGTGATTTCGTCCCGGCTGCCGTATACGCGCCAGGCGTGAGGGATGACTCCGAACAGGCCCCAGCCGACGATCGGAAATACCGGCCAGAAGAAGCCGGCGCCGGAAACCGCCCAGACAGCCACCAGAAAGGCGTTCACCGCGAGGTAGGTGAGCAGGTGCTGGCGGAAGTCGCGTTTCTGCTTGATCCGCTTGACCGCTTTCTCGCGAAGCGCGTCGCCGGCGTCCGGTGTGCTCTGAGTCTCGTCCATGGAGCGGATCATGACACTACGACCGGCCCGCCGGTCCCGCCGCACTCAGCCTGATCCGCTCTTTCGCAGTGAAATCCGGAAACGGGCTCCGCCCGAGGGACTTTCGTCGACCGTTACCTCTCCCCCGTGAAGCCGCGCCTGCTGGCGCACCAGGGACAGTCCCAGCCCCGAGCCGTCGGCTGCGATCGCGTCACCCCGCTCGAACCTCCCGAAGATGCGATCACGCTGGTCCGGGGGCACGCCATCACCATCATCATCGACGATCAGCAGGACCGAATCGCCCTGTTCACTCAGGGCGACGGTCACCTCACCCTCAGGCCTGCCGTGCCTGGCGGCGTTCTCGAGGAGGTTGTCGATCATCGCGCGAAGACCGTCCGGCCAGCCCTCTACCTCGATCTCCCGGGAAGGCACATCGAAATCCCATCGGATGTCCGGGTGGCGCCCGCGGGCCGACTCGACAGCTGCGCCGGCAAGGGCGGTCAACTCGACCCGCTCGCGCGGAAGCGCCGCAGCCGAATCGCCGCGGGCCAGCGTCTGCAGGGTACCCAGCATCCGCATCATCCGGGCAGCGTCCCGCTCCATCTGCTCGAGCGCGACCGCCCGCTCGGCCGAATCGAGATCCGGGTTGCGCCGGACCGCTCCCAGGTTCGTCTGAAGCGCGGTCATAGGGGTGCGCAGTTCATGCCCCGCATCCCCCGCGAAGCGACGGGTGGCTTCCAGGGCCTCCCCGGTCTCCGCCGCTGAGATCTCCAGCCGGGCGAGCATCGCGTTGATGCTCTCGGTCAGCTCTTCGATCTCTGCCGGGCTCCTTCCGGGGTCGATCCTGGTCGAGAGATCGTCGGTGCCGCTCACCCTGCCGGCGGCGTCGCGCAGGGCTCCGAGCGGCCTCAAGGCCAGGCCGGCGAGCCACCAGCTGAGGGCCGCGACCAGCAACACGCCGGCCAGTCCGATCACGATCAACCGGTCGCGCAGCTCGGTGATCCGCGCTTCGGCCTCGCTCAGATCGAGCCCGATCTCGATCATCGCATCGGGACCGACCTGGCGGGAGAGTGAACGGTAGCTCGATCCGCCGGCGCTCAATGTGCGAAGACCCGGCTCCTCGGGAGCCGGCAGGTCGGCCGGTGCGTCCACGCTGCGGATCACCTCGCCGCCAGAGATCAGCCGGACGTACTCTCCCGCCGGCCGGAGGACCGGAGGCCCGAAATCACCGCCCTGCCCGTCCGGGCCGGTGACCGTTCCCGCCGGGTTTTGGCCCGGCCTCGTGGGCGCAGAGTCCGGACTCTCGGGTCCCGCCCCGAGCGCCCGCGCCAGGTCCGGGGCCGGACGTGCCATCAGCCCGTCATCGACCCTGTCCCGCTCCCGGTCAGCGAACGAGGTCAGGGACACGGCGCCGACCAGCAGGAGGACCGCCGCCACGGTAACCGTGGCGACCAGCGCAACACGCCCTCGCAGGCTCATCAGGGTGCGCATTGCGCTCACGGCCGCAGCACGAATCCGACCCCGCGAACCGTGTGGATCAGCCTCGGAGAACCCGAGACCTCGATCTTCCTGCGCAGATAGGAGATGAACTGATCGACCACGTTGCCGTCGACCTCGAACGT
>JAENXK010000091.1 GCA_016649615.1 Thermoleophilia bacterium | reverse complement strand
CGCCGCTACCAGACCTCGCTGGTGGCGCTGCGAAGGGATACCCGGATGCACGAGTTTCTGCTCGAAGGGGGCGGCACGACCACGCTGCCCCGGCGTGGGCTGCTTGCCGGTCAGGCGCTCAAGGGAGAGCTCGACATCTCGGCCGGTGATCCGGTCCGGGTCAGCCTCTCCCAGGCCGACCTCCGGCAGCGGGCCGTGGTCGAGGACTTCCTGGCCGAGCCTCTGGGCACACTCGCCTACACGACGCTCGAGAGCGTGCGACGGGCTTCGGCAGAAGGCGGGCCGGCCGACCAGGGCAACTCGGCTCTGGTCCGGTTCGAGCCGGGTACGGACCGGGGCCAGATGCGCCGCCGGCTCAGTGCGCTCTCCGGGGTCAGCGCCTACGAAGACACCCAGGCGATCAAATCCACCGTCGATCAGTACCTCGGCCTCTTTTACGCGTTCGTCGGGATCATGCTGATCTTCGGAGGTGCGATGGCGTTCGCCCTGATCTTCAACTCGATGAGCTCGAGCATCTCGGAACGCCGCATCGAGATGGCGACGCTGCGGGCCTCGGGTGCGCCCGCGCAGATGCTCGCCCGGCTGGTCAGGGTCGAAAACCTGATCACGGTCGTGATCGGGATAGTGCCCGGCCTGATCGCCGGCTACGCCGTCGCTGCCGTCTTCATGGCTTCGTTCGGCAGCGACCAGTTCAACTTCGAACTCCAGATGCGCCCCTCGACTCTCGTGCTCTCGGCGATCGCGATAGTGATCGTTGCGCTGATCTCACAGATCCCGGGCCTGCGAGCCCTGCGGCGCATGGATTTGGCCAGGATCATCCGCGAGCGGGCCAACTAGAGTCGGTCCATGGATCTCGGGCTCATCATCGCGCTTGCGCTGGCGTTGGGCTATGCCGCCACCAACGGTCTTCAGGATGCCGCCAACGCGATCGCCACCCTGGTCGCGACTCGTGCCGCGACCCCGTTCCAGGCGATTCTGCTGGCATCTGTTTTCAACCTGATCGGCCCGCTGCTGGTCGGTGCCGCCGTGGCCGACACGATCGCGGGCATCGTGACCGTGAGTCCCGACGAGGCGGTGATGGTGATCGGGGCCGGCATCGCCGCGGCCGTCGCCTGGAACCTGATCACCTGGCGGCTGGGACTGCCTTCCAGCGCCAGTCACGCCCTGGTCGGCGGCCTGGTTGGAGCAGCGCTGCTCCAGGGTGGGGTTGACGCCGTTCAGTGGGGTGGCATGGACGGCCTGCACCCGGTCGGGGTGTTCGGTTCGCTGATCGCACTGGCGATCTCGCCCGTCCTCGGCGCGGGCGCAGCACTGCTCGTCATCCGCGGCCTGCGCCGCCTGGCCCGCCGTGCCACGCGGCGCTGGGACTCGGTGACCTCGAACGGACAGTGGGTGACCTCCGCGGCACTCGCTTTCAGCCACGGGGCGAACGACGCCCAGAAGTCAGTCGGGGTGATCGCCGCTCTGCTGCTGGCCGGCGGGCAGACCGACAGCCTCGAAACGCCGGTGTGGGTGATCCCGGCCTGCTCGATCGCACTGACTGCCGGCACCGCCCTGGGCGGCTGGCGGATAATCCGGACAGTGGGTCAACGCATCTACCCGATCACTTCAGTCGACGGACTTGCCAGCCAGTCGGCCTCGGCCGGGGTGATCCTCGGAGCGTCATTTTTCGGTGCGCCGACCTCGACCACTCAGGTCGTGGCCTCATCGGTGGTCGGGATAGGGGGTGGCCGCCGGCGCTGGCGCCACGTCAACTGGGAAACCGTCAAGGCGATGGGCATCGCCTGGGTGGTCACCCTGCCGGCATCGGCGATACTGGCCATGGCAATCTATGCCTGTCTGCTATGGCTGACCTGAAACCCAAAACCTGGTTCCTGCCCGAGACGCCGGACGTGCTCGGGCTGCTGCGCAAGCAACTCGAGGTGACGATCGAGGGCGCCGACATGTTCGTCGGCTGGGCTGACGGAGAGCCATACGATGTGGCGGATTTCCGCGAGGTCGAGGAGCGCGGTGATCACGCAAAGCGGGAGCTCATGATTGCGTTGAGGGAGGCGTTCGTGACCCCGCTCGACCCGGAAGACCTGTTCACCCTGTCTCGCAACATCGACTGGATCCTCAACGGGATCGGCGACCTGGTCGGAGAAGCCGAGGTGCTCGATGGCGAACCGGATGAAGTCATCGCCGAGATGGCGAAGCTGCTCGCACGGGCCGTGCGCGAGCTCGATACGGCAGTGGCCCAGCTGGACTCCTCTGGCGACAAGGCGACCGCGGCCGCCGATCGCTCGATCGAGGCGGTGCGAGAGCTACAGGCCAGCTACTACCAGGGCATGGCAACGACGCTCACGCTCAAGGGCCGCGGCAGGCGCATCTCCCGCCGCGAGATCTACCGGCGCTGTCGCCGGATCAGCGAAACGACGGTCGACGTGGCCGAGCGCATCGTCTACTCGGTGGTCAAGGAGGGTTGAGCCACCCGCGTGGCTACCCTGCCTGCTTGACCCTGAACCAGGCGCCGGTCACGTTCGAGGTGAAGCGGGCCTTGCCCGGGTTCAGCCTCCAGGCCCTGGGCAGGTTGCCGGTGTAGTCGTTGAGGAAACGCGTGAAGCGCTTCGACGCCGAGGCGCACGATATCGCCGGTTTGTTGCTCACGGTTATGTAGTACGGGCCTTGCGGCAGCTTCAGTTTGCCGATGCGGTCGTTGTTCAGGACCCGGAATGTCCCGGGGCAACGGGCGTGCTTCGTGTTCTTCTTCGGTTTGGGCGCCGGCCCGTAAGCCCGGTTGATGTTGAACCCGACCCTGGCGGTCTTGCCGCGGGTGAACGTGGCCGTGTTGCGGTGCAGGTACCACGGTGCCGGCAGGACTCCGTCGTAGTCGAGCAGGAACTCCTGGAAGCGCTTGACCGCGGTCGGGCAGTTGATCTTGCGCGGACCGACCAGAGTGATCCGGTATTTGCCCTTCGGGACCTTGAAGCTGCCGATCCTGTCGTTGTGGACCACGGTGAAGTAGCCGGGGCAGGAGCGCGAGGTGTGACCGCCGCCTCCGCCACCGCCACTACTGCCGCCCTTCTTCACCCGGAAACCCCGGTCAGAGCCACGGCCGGCGGTGAAGCTCGACTGCTTGACGTTGACCACCCACGGCTTCCTCAGCTTGCCGTCCCAGTCCTGCAGGAACTCGGCAAACAGTTTCGACGCCTTGGGGCAGGTCAGCTTGTCGCCGTTCAGCACGGTCATCCCGTAGGTGCCGGTCGGCAGCTTGAGCTTGCCGATCTGGTCGTTGTGCAGCACCCGGAAGGTAGGGCACTTGACCTCGGCGGCCTGGGCCTTCGGCGCCCCTCCCAGAAGGAGCAGGAACAGCGCGGCGGCGCCGAGCACGGAGATAACGGACAGCTTCAGGTACCTGGAGGTCATGGTCATATACACGGTAACCCTAATACCAGCGTCAAGTTCCGCTTTCGGCAACTGACTCCGCAATTCGGCTCGGACATCCGCAATCCAACGGTGGAAATCGATTCGAGGAAATCAGCGCAGGGGTCGATCCCTTAGAATCGCCACCCCTCGGGGCATGTCCCCGGGTAACCCGCGCCCGTAGCTCAGCCGGATAGAGCGTCGGTCTACGAAACCGAAGGTCACAGGTTCGAATCCTGTCGGGCGCGTTGATCAGAGGGGGTGGATTCCGTTCAGCACTGCGGAATCTGCGGGCACGACCGAAACCTGCCCCATCTAGACGAAATCGGCACGCCTGCTGTCAAGCCAAATAGGACTATCGCTCAAACAAGCCCGCGAACTTCGCCGAGACACGAAGTACTCGTGACGTCGTCACAGAGCGCTCCCGCATTTGCGGAGTCTCAGGTTCCGATAGGGCCCCGCTATGTTCGTCAGGAGGACCAACCTTCCGCACGAGTCGCTCAAGCCGCCGTCCCTATCCGTCCCGTCGTCCCGGGGACGGCGGGGGACGCGTCTCTGAACTCGATCGCGGGGGCGGTCGGCACCATTTGAAAACGCGGCCTTCCTTGATCCGCGCCGATTTCGCCGGCGCTCGAGGATTCTGAGCGGCCGGGAGAGCTCGGAGGAACCTCATGCGGCCACGGAGATATATGCGGGTTCACCAAGCTAGGCGGAAGTGCGTCCCGAAAGGCGGTTTGCCGCTCGGGAGAGTTCTGGAATAAACCGCGCCGACACCCGGCGCCAGCGGCGGAACTTGCTACCCTCCTCCGCGTGCCACAGGCAGGGAAAAACAGGGCATTGAGTGCGGCGCTTGCCGCCTTCGCTTCGCTGGTCCTTCTGGTCCAGATTAGTGTGGGCTCGGCAGCGGCAGTGCTGCCGGCTCCCGGCGATGCCGAGTCGAGCTATCCCGCTTACGTCCCGGGCGAGGTCGTGGTCGGGTTCACCAAGGGGAGCGATTCCGAGCAGATCTCCGACTCGCTCGAGGCGATCGAGGCCGAGGACTCCGAGTCCGTGCAGGGGCTGGCCAAGACCCGGGTGGTGGAGATCGACGAGGCCGATGACGTCGAGGCTGCCGCCGACGAGCTGGACGATCAGGCCGGGGTGCGCTGGGCCGAGCCGAACTACATCGTCCAGACCCAGAGCCTGCCCAACGATCCCAAGCTCGGCCTCCTCTGGGGCCTCAGGAACGTTGGCCAGAACAGCCAGCTCAATCCTGTTGGCAGCCAGCTCAATCCTGATGGCGTTCCAATTTTCGGCCGACCGGGAGTCGACGTCGGCGCCCCCTCGGCCTGGAAGAAGACCACCGGGAGCACCAGGAAAATTGCCGTAATCGACTCAGGCATTGAAGCTACACATCCCGACCTCGGCCCCAACCTGAACCGCAAACTGAGCCGTAACTTCGTCGCCACACCGGACAGCGGCGATCCGTTTGACTGGAAGGTCGACCCGGATGCCTGGGACGATCAGAACAGTCACGGCACCCACGTTGCCGGCACGATCGGAGCGGTCGGCGACAACGGCCTCGGGGTGACCGGGGTCAATTGGAAGACCCGACTGGTGGCGGTCCGGTCTATGGGCTCCACCGGCTCTGGGAATGCGGCGGACATCGCCGAGAGTTTTGCCTACGTCGGCCGGAAGGGGATTCCGATCGCCAACGCCAGCATCGGGGGGCAAGCTGGCGGGGAGGAGGTCGAGGTGTGGAAAGAAGCGATCGAGGCCAGTCCGGACACGCTGTTCGTGATTTCAGCTATGAACGCTGGTACGAACAACGATGAAGTCCCGTACTACCCCTGCAACTTTAAGTTGCCAAACATCCTCTGTGTCGCGGCGATCGATTCGCGGGCGAAAAAGCCCGACTTCTCGAACTACGGCAGAAAATCGGTGGACGTCGGGGCGCCGGGAGTCGCCATCGAGAGCACAGTGCCCAACTTCTCCTTTCCGTTGGACGTCGATTTCACAAAGGGCATCGCGAACTTCGACCAGCAGCCTTATCCGTGGAAGCTTGAGGATCTCGGTGCTCCTGTACTCATCTTCGACGGTCATGATGGCGACGTCCCTTCCCCTGTAGCCGAGGCGAGCGCGACCCTCAAGGACCCGGTCGACCTGAGCGACCAGCGCTTCTGCCGCATTGACCTGGGCAAGTTTCAATTTGAGAACACCTTCAAACTTGGCGGGAACCAGAGCTTCTCGATCGAATACAGGATCGACGGGGGTCCGGCGAAGCAGGTTCCCAATGCGGAGATCACTGCTGGGGATCTTGAAAATATTCCGGAAGGAACCCCTCTTACTTTTCCGCTTGCGGAGCTAGAAGGGGCCTCGGAGGTCGAGTTTTCGCTCGTATTCAAGGCCAACGGAACCCTGACTCCTTTACCTCTGATCGTGATCTCCAAAATGAAGGTCGAGTGTGTTTCACCGATGCCGCCCGAAGGGGCCTACAAAGCCATTTCCGGCACCTCGATGGCGTCGCCGCACGTAGCCGGCGTGGCCGGCCTGGTCAAGTCGGTCGCACCTAAGGCCGGACCGGAGAAGCTGAAGAAGATCATCATGAACAGCGTGGTACCGACCAAGTCGCTGAAGGGCAAGACGGTCACCGGCGGCAGGGTCGACGCTGGGAGGGCGGTCAGGTTTATCCGTCCGGCTGACAAGGCAAGGCTTACCGGGCTGAAGATCTCCCCGAAGAAGCTGAGGCTCCGGCCCGGCCGCTCGGGCCAGGTCAAGGTCCGGGTCAGAAACGGCGGCGGGGCCACCGCCAAGCGGCTGAGGGTCTGCCTCAAGGCACCCCGGCGCTACGTCAAGCCTGCCGGCTGCACCAAGTCGAGAAAGCTCGGATCGGGAAAGAGCACGACGTTCGGTATACGGGTCCGGCTGAAAGGCACGGCAAGGAGCGGTCAGAGCATTCGACTGAAAGCGGTCGCCCGGGCCAGGGGCACCGGCAACCGCAACGTTTCATCACGCCTGAAGGTAACGGGCCCCGGCCGGCCCTGAGGGGCCACGTTCCGTGTCACCGACGTCCCGCAGGACGGCATGTCGGCAGGGGTGCCTCCGGTTTTACTGCCCGGGCCTGCGCGCGTGAGTCTAGGAAAGAAGATCGCGGTCGAGAGGTAGTTGCTTACTGAGCCAGATTGATCTACGTTTGAGGACGCTGGACCTTGGGGATCAGTTCATCTGACCAGCAATCTACGAAACCGAAGGTCACAGGTTCGAATCCTGTCGGGCGCGCTCAGCAAACCGGGCGCATTCCCCTCAACGGTGCGAAGTCCCGCGGCGCCGTCGAAACCTGCCCCGTTTGGCCGAAACCGCCGTTCCTGTCCCCAAGCCGAACAGGACTATCGCTCAAACGAGCACCGAAAGAGTCCGTGGCTCAGCGTGGACGAGCTCAAGCCAGTACTGGATTAGCCGGGCGGCCGGCCCGACGCGGTTTGGTCCTAGTCCGTTTTCAGCAACACTTTTCCTAACGGTGGGCTGATCGTATCTGGGGTTGGTTCGGTGAGGACCGGGCATGCCCGGTCCTCGAATTCGGCGGGTGCTAGCCAGCCGAGGTAGCTGTGTCTTCTCCTGCGGTTGTAGAAGCCTTCGATGTATTCGAAGACCTCGGTCCTGATCTCGTTTCTGGTCTGCCAGCTGCGCCGGTAGACCAGCTCCTTCTTCAGCGTCGCAAAGAAGGTCTCCGCGACCGAGTTGTCGTAGGCGGAGCCAACCTGGCCCATCGACTGGCTGATGCCGTTGGCCCGCGCAAACTGCCCGAAGGCCAAAGCGACGTATTG
>JAENXK010000148.1 GCA_016649615.1 Thermoleophilia bacterium | reverse complement strand
TCCAGCGCCCCGGCCGACAGCGAAGGCCTGAACATCGGCCACTGGGACCTGCCGAAACCGGCCTACCTGCCCTGAGCAAAGGAGAAAGATGAATCACGACAGCCCCGAACGCGACCCCGGTGGTCCCGGCCAGACGCTGCGCGACGAGTCCGATGAGCATGTGATCAAGTGCATGGGCGACGTCGACATGGGCCTGGTCCACGGAGACGGCCTCAAGGTCACCGACTCCGACGGCAACGAGTACATCGACGCGATCTCGGCCGAGTGGGTGCTGAACCTCGGCTTCCGCAACCCCGAGGTCAAGCAGGCGATGGTCGATCAGTTCGAAAAGATCGACTACGTCTCGCCGGTCTTCGAGTCCGAAGTCCGGACCGAACTGGCAAAAAAGCTGGCCGAGCTCGCCCCGGGTGACCTGTCCAAGGTGCTCTACGGGCTGTCCGGCGCCTCGGCGGTCGAGGGCGCGATGCACCTGGCCATGCGGACCACCGGCGGGACCGACTTCGTCTGCCTCGACGCCGCCTTCCACGGCCGCACCTTCGCCACGATCGCGCTGACCTACGTCAACCCGGGCATGGTCGAGGGTGCCAACAAAGGACTCGACCGCTACCTGCCCCGGCAGATGCGGATCCCCAACTACAACTGCTACCGCTGCCCGCTCGGGCTGAAGCGTGAGACCTGCGACCTGGCCTGCGCCGAGGCGATCGAGTGGGAACTCGACCGCGGCCACCTGAACGGCCCGGCCGGGGTGATGGTCGAGCCGTTCCAGGCAAACGGCGGCATGGTTCCCGCGCCCGACGGCTACCTCGAGCGTGCCCATGAGATCACCCAGGCCCACGACGTGCCGCTGATCGTCGACGAGATCCAGGGGGCGCTCTGCCGCTGCGGGCCGATGTATGCGACCCAGCGGACCGAGGTCGAGCCGGAGATGATCATCCTCGGCAAGGCGCTCGGTGGGGGATTGCCGCTCTCGGCCACGATCACCACCCCCGAGTACTCGGCGCTCCTGCCCTGGGAGTACGGCTTCACCCAGGCCGGCAACCCGATGGCCTGCGCCGCCGGGCTGGCGATGATCGAAGTCATGCTGCGCGACGACCTGCCGGCCAACTCGGAGAAAATGGGCGGCCTGCTGACAGACGGCCTGAAGGAGATCGAGAAGGACTCGAAGCTGATCGGCGACATCCGCGGCCAGGGGCTGATGGTCGGGGTCGAGCTGGTGCTCGACCGCGAGAACAAGGAGCCGGCCTTCGCCGAGGCCGACGCCCTGATGGCCGCCTGCCTCGAGCACGGGCTGATGATCGGCAAGACCGGGCCGGTCTTCGGCTCCAACGGCAACGTGGTCAAGTTCAAGCCGGCGGTCAACGTGACCGAGGACGAGATCGTCGAGATGACCGATATCTTCGGCCGCGCCCTGGCCGACGTCGAGGCCACCCTGTGAGCCCGGCCGACTCAGCCGGCGGGGCCGCCGGCCACGAGATCTCGTTCATCGCCGCGCTCGATTTCGCATCCCGGCCGGCGGCCGAGGTCCGCGGCTCACTGCTGGGAGCCGGCTACGACTCGGTCGAGTGGACCATGGCCCACGTCGACGAGATGCTCGCCCCGGCCTCGGCCCTGGCCTGCCAGCAGGATCTCGCCTCGGGCGGCGAGTCGGCCGTCGCGATCACGATCGAGGCGATCCAGAAGGCATCCGACGCCGGCGTCGGCACGGTCAACGTGCTGACCGGCCCCAACCTCTGGGAAAAAGGCGCCCGGCCCGATCACGATGAGCGCGCCTGGACCCAAGCCCTGAACGGTCTCGACCTGATCTGCACCGAGGGCGCCCTCCGGGACGTGCGGATCGGACTCGAGCCCTGCTGGGGCAACCTCGCCCACTCGGCCGAGACCACCCAGCGCATCCTCGAAGCGGTCCCGGTGTCGGTCACGTTCGACCCGAGCCACTTCGTGATGACCGATGATCCGATCCCGGAGCTGATCGAAAGCTGGGGCGATCGCATCATCCACTTCCACCTGAAAGACGCGTTCGGCCGCGAGGGCATGGACGGCGAGGACTTCATCTTCTGCCTGCTGGGCGAGGGCGAGGTGCCCTGGCCCGAGACCTTTGCCGCCCTGGAAAAGATCGGCTATGAAGGACCGATGTCGGTCGAGTTCGAGGCTTACCGCTACTACGAGCAGATCCTTGGCTCCGACCCGGAAGCCGCTGCGGCCCTGGCGATGGAGCAGGTCCGGGCGCTGACCGGCAGGCAGGCCTGATGGCCGACCCTGCGGGTCCCCTGCGGGTCGGGCTCTGCGGCCTCGGCGAGATCGGCCAGCACCACCTCAGGGCGATCCGCGACTGCGAAGCGGCAGAACTGGTCGCGGTCAGCGATCTCGACCGCGACCTCGCCGAACGCTCCGCCGGAGACGGGTCGGCTTCCGGCGCAGCGACCACCTTCCCGACCTCGGTCTATACCGAGATCGATCAGATGCTTGCCGAAGAAGAGCTCGACCTGGTCGACATCTGCCTGCCCCACAACCTTCACCTTCCGGTCGCCCTGTCTGCGATCGAAGCCGGCTGCCATGTGCTGCTCGAAAAGCCGATGGCGATCGATACCGAAAGCTGTGACCTGATCATCGACGCAGCCGGAAGAAAGGGAGTCAGGGTCGCCGTCTCCCACAACCAGTTCTTCTACGAGCCTCACGTCCGTCTCCGGCAGCTGATCGAAGCCGGCGACCTGGGCGAGCCGCAGTCGCTGTACGCGCGGCTCTGGATCGGCGGCAAGTACCGCGGCTGGCGGGAAGACGCCGGCCGCTCCGGTGGCGGTCTGCTGATCGACGCCGGGGTCCACCGGGTCTACACGATGCTGATGCTGGGCGGCCCGGTCCGGTCGGTCACCACTGTCATGGACTCACCCCGCTCCGAGGACGGCTTCGTCGTCACCCTCGGTTTCGCCTCCGGGGCAAACGGCGTGATCCAGGGTGCCTACCACGGCCCCGAAGGAATCTTCGACGACCGGATCGAGGTCCTCGCTTCCGGGGGCGTCGCTGAGGTACGCGGCTGCGAGGCCTTCTTCGAAGGTGACCTGCCCGACGGACCGAAGCTCCGCCTCCGCCTCGACGGTACCTGGCGAGACGATCCGGTCGACGACGCCTGGGATGCCTCGGTCGCCCGTTCGGTCGACCGCCTGCTGACCGCGATCGCAACGGGGGACGAGCCCGAAGTAGACGGACAGGCCGGCCGCGACGCGGTCGAGGTGATCCAGGCCGCCTACCGCTCGGCCGAGACCGGCAGCACCGTGACTCTCGGCGAAGGTGGGCAATGAGGTCACAGTTGCCCGATTCCGAGGACAAGTCCCCGCCCCGGGGCGAGCCGGCTTCCGAACCCGACCAGTCGGAAGGCAGCCTGAAAGAAATCAAGGCCGAGCTCAGCCTGACCGACCGGGCCAGGCAGTCGATCCGCGAAGCGATCATCGACGGCCAGCTGGCGCCCGGCTCTCTGCACTCGGTCCAGTCGCTGGCCGACGTGTTCAAGGTTTCCCGGACCCCGGTGCGCGAGGCCCTGATCGACCTCGCCTCGGCCGGCATGGTCAGCTTCGAGCGCAATCGCGGGGTCCGCATCCTCGAGACCTCGGTCCACGACCTCGAAGAGATCCTGGCGATCCGGATCCTGCTGGAGGTCCCGGCCGCATACCGGGCGGCGACCCTGGCCACGCCGGATGCCCTGGCCGAGATCCGGGTTGAACTCGAACAGATGATCGCCGCCTCGTCCGAGGACGACGAGTCGACCACCATGCACCACGACCGCCGCTTCCACATCCTGATCAACCGGGCTTCCGGCAACAGCCGGCTGGCCGAGTACGTCGACGGGCTGCGCGACCTGGTCCTGACCCGGGGCGTCTCGACGATCGGACGCTCCCGCTCGCTGACCGTGGTGGTCGAGCAGCACACCGCGATCCTCGAGCGGCTGGATGCCCGCGACCCCGAAGGTGCGGCGGCGGCGATGAAAGAGCACCTGACCAGGACCGGCGCGCTTTTGCTCAAGCAGGAAGGCGACCGTGATCTCGACACCGGCCTCGGCTGGGATGATCTGGTGGTCGGCTGAGATGGAACCCGAAACCGAAAGAGCGCGATGAGCCCCGAAACGATCCAGAGCTTCAACCCGACCAGCCCGACCGAGCTGGTCGGCGAGGTCGAGGTGACCGGCGAGCCCGCCGCTTCGGCCGCGCTCGACCGTGCCGTCGCCGCC
>JAENXK010000005.1 GCA_016649615.1 Thermoleophilia bacterium | reverse complement strand
GTCGACTGGGGGTCGAAAGGTCGCTGGTTCAAATCCAGTCGCCCCGATTGGAACAGATGCCGCGTCAGAAGTGGCGGTGGGGCCGTCGAGACCGGACCGGCCGGTTGAACCTCGCGTTTCGTGGACCGGAGAGTCCACCGTAAGACCCCATGGCTGAGCTTGGGCGAACTCAATCACTGCTGAGAAAGTCCGTCCGACTCGGGTCGCGGAGCCCGCGCAGTGCCCGGTCGCCGGGAGCGCACTCGACCGGGTGGCATACTCACTCGCGATGAATGTCGCGGGGGCCGAGGAGGCCAGGATCATGTGGTTTCGGCGGGACCTGCGTGTCCACGATCTGCCGGCGCTCACCGAAGCCGCCGCCGGCGCACGGATCCTTCCCTGCTTTGTCTTTGACGAGCGACTTCTGACCGGGGGCCGTTTCGTATCGCCGGCCCGGGTCGGCTTCAACCTGGGCTGCCTCGACAACCTCCGTGACACGTTGCGGGATCTCGGCGCCGACCTCTTCGTCCGGCACGGGGAACCCGAAACCGTCCTGCCGGCACTCGCCGAGCAAGCCGGAGCGACACAGGTCCACTGGAGTGCCGACGTCTCGCCGTGGGCCGGGTGGCGCGACCGGCGGGTCACGGCGGCGCTGGAAGCCGCCGGCATTGCCGCCGTCCCGCATCCGGGCTCCTACATCGTCGACGACCCGGGCTCGATCGTCTCCGGCAAAGGGACTCCCTACGCGGTCTACTCCCCTTTCTTCAAGGCCTGGAAGGAGGTCAAGCGGCGGCCGCTCGAAGAATCGCCCGGACGGATCGACTGCCCGGAGAGCATAGACCCCGGCCGGATACCGACCCTGGCTGAACTCGGACTGGACGCTGGCACCTTCGAGACCTCCTTCGAACCAGGGGAAAGCGCGGCCCGTGAGGCGGTGCGCTCCTACCTGAACGGCGGGCTCTCCGGCTATGCGGACACGAGAAATTCGCCGGCAGGTGGGTCTTCGAGACTCTCTCCGTACATCCGATGGGGCTGCCTGTCTCCGCTCGAACTCGAGTTAAAGCTCGGCCTGCGTGAAGGCAGCGGCCCGGCCGTCTTCCGCAAGGAGCTCGCCTGGCGGGAGTTCTACGCATCGGTGCTGCTCAATTTCCCCGAAGTCACCACCACCGAGTTCCAGGAGCGCTACCGCGGAACCCTCGACTGGCAGGTTGATGGCGAGCTGCTGGAAGCCTGGAAACAGGGGATGACCGGCTACCCGCTGGTTGACGCCGGGATGCGGGAGCTGCTGAACGACGGCTGGATCCACAACCGGGTCCGTATGGTCGTCGCTTCATTCCTGACCAAGGACCTTCACATCGACTGGCGCGAGGGAGAAAGCTGGTTCATGGAACGGCTGGTGGACGGCGACATCGCCTCCAATAACGGCGGTTGGCAGTGGGTGACATCGGTTGGCACCGATCCCGCTCCCTATTTCCAGCGGATGTTCAACCCGATGACCCAGCAGGAGCGTTTCGACCCCGACGGTGAGTACGTGCGCCGCTGGGTGCCCGAGTTGCGCACGGTGCCCGACGAGCATCTGGTCAGGCCGTGGCTGATGTCCGGGGAAGAGCAGGAAGCGGCGAGCTGCCGGATCGGGTCCGATTACCCCGAACCCGTCATCGACCATGCCGAAGAGCGCCGGATCGCGGTCGAGCGTTACCGGGCCGCGGCAGGCGGAAAAGAGTCATGAGCGATCGAGCGGACCGAACCGGGTGAAGGCCTCGACCAGTTTTTGGGGATCGTCGCTGGACTCGCCGACGGGCAGGATCGGCACGTGGTTCGCGGTGACATCGAAGCTGATCTGCCTACCCCCGGTGCCCGCTTGGCCGACCAGGCTATTGCCTGGACCTCCAGCTCCCCACCAAATTGATGCCGCTGAGCAGGCCGTTGTTTGAGGAGACGACCGTGATTTGGCGGAATACCGCTCACGCGAATAGTCTGGCGAGCATGCGTCGACCTGCGGAGAGCCGATTGCAGCGTGACCATTTTGATCCGAGGGTGCACTCCCGGAACGCCTCCCACTGCCCGCAGACCGAACCTGCCCTCCGGGGCCCGGGATGACGGACTCCTTTGAGATAGTCGAGTTTCCATCGCAGGGTGTGATGCTTCGAGGCCGCCTCTATCGTCCCTCGACAACCGGGTCTGTTCCGGCCGTGATCATGGCGCACGGAACGAGCGCCACGATCACGATGACGACTGACCGCTACGCCGAGGTATTCCAGGCGGCCGGTCTCGCCGTTTTGCTCTACGACCACCGCAACTTCGGCGCCAGTGGCGGTGAGCCCCGCCAGGAGATCAATCCATGGATACAGGCGCGCGGCTACCGCGACGCGATGACCTTCCTTGAATCGGTCCCTGGCATCGATCGGGAAGCGATCGCCATCTGGGGCGACAGCTACAGCGCCTCCGAGGCGATTGTGGTCGGGGCAGCTGACGGCCACCCGGCGGCCGTGATCGCCCAGGTCCCGGCAATCGGCCGGGAGCTACCGCCATCCGATCCGGACGACTCGTTGTTTGCGGGCCTTTGCGACACGCTTCGAGACGGCTCAGTCGATGGGGGAGCGGATGACATCACCGGCCCACTGCCCGTGGTCTCTGCCGATCAACTCGGCACGCCATCGCTCCTTCGGCAAATTCAGGCATACAGGTGGTTCATCGAATACGGCGGCCGTCACGGTACGGGATGGGAGAACCGGGTGACCCGGGTCGTACCGCCGACGCCGGCGCCGTTTCACGCCGGGATCGCCGCGCCGCATCTGCTCTGTCCCGTCCTAATGATGATTGCGCCCGAGGATGAGATGCCCGGGTCGGTTCCCGAGGTGGCCCGCGCGGCCTTCGACTCGGTGCCCGGACCGAAAGAGCTGGTTGAAGTCGACGGTGGTCATTTCGGACTGTTGCACCACCCGAGTGACCTCTTCGACCGAGCGAGCACCGCCCAGAGCGACTTCCTTGTGCGGAAGCTTCTCCGGCAGTAGCTGCCCGACTACACGCCGCAACCTAAGTCCGCTTCGATGAGGAGGTTTCCAGTCGTCTTTCGGTACCACCGTGGTACCGACCGATGTATCCAATCCGTCGAGGGAGTCCACGACCGGGGACGGGAGGGACACATCGGACGCTCAAAGTATGAACGGGTTCCAGTCCGGGTAGGACTCGAACGCCGTCAGAATTTCCCAGACCCGGTTCACGGGAGCTTCGACGTCGATACTGGTCTCAAGCGTTCTCATCCAGGCACCCCGGATCCGGCGGTCACGACTGCCGGCGTAGCAGCAGCACGGCAGCGGCGACGGTCGTGAGGACCGTGCCGAGCATGAACAGCACAAGCCGCATTGGTCGCGGGACGCGCCGGTAGCGGGCCTTGCCGCCGCCGATCTCGATGAAGCCATGCGGGGTGGCGATCGCTCCGCCTCCGGCGCCGTGTCCTTCGTCCTCGCCCTTGCCACCGCCACCGCCGCCGGCGCCCCAGGCGGCTCTGGCGACGGGGATCACGGTTACGCCGTCACGCTGCACCGGTTCCCCGAACACCGCGGCGACACCAGCCGCCAGGCCGATGCGCTCGGCAACCGCCGCGACGAAACCGCCGCTCTCGATCTGCTCCCGCGCCTCGGCGCGGGCGTCTTCCTCGCCTGTACCGGTCATGGTTCTAATTCAATCAGAAGCGCTGATTCGGTCAATCGAGCAGTCGAGAATGAGGGGCTCTGCCCGGCGGATGCTCAGCACAACCTCCCTGGCCCGGCCTTCCGGTTCAATTCCATCGATCTCTGGAAGTGTCATCGGACCGGACGCCGAAGCTCCCGGGCTCAGCCGGCGGTCTTTCGGAACAGGTAGGCCGACGGAGACCGCGTGTACGCGACTCCCCGGTTTGTCCGCCTGAGCAATTCGTCCGTTACTACCTGGCCCTCTTTTTTGGGCACCAGATACCTGTCGAGATCGCGGGACGTGGCGAGGTAGGAAGCGTCGCGCTTGTTGATTACCGCTGCCAGCTCAAAGTCCGGATCGAGTGAGGCCATGCCGGCATCGCCGTGGCTGTTGTTGGCAAGCAGCAGGCCGCCTGGTCGCAGGTACCGCTTGCACCCTTCCGAGACGAAACCGGCGTAGAGCGCTACCAGCAGGTCGAAGCCGGGTTCCGGAACGGGGAGGTCGGATCTGTAGTCGGCGTGAATGAATTCAATCTCGCCGGGTTCTTCGTAGCGCCGGTTCCCGTCGACTATGCGAGTGACACCGTCCCGGTCGGCCAAGAACTGTGCCGCGCGTCTGTCTGAGTCCACGTAGGTCACCTGCGGGAAAACGAAGGAAGCGGCGATGTCCACGTAGGAGCCCGGGTAGAGCACGGGTCCGCCGTCGAACACCTCAGACGCGGCGCCAAACAGGCTTTCCCGGTCTCCTGGGTGCCGGTTCTGAGTCCTCCAGAGCTGTTCGGTCCTCACCTCCGCCATCGGTACCGACGCTACTGGCAACACCGCCACCGGCAAGGTCAGGGAGAGGCGAAGGCGCCGGCCGGGCGGCGGGCCCTCAGGCCATGGCCTCCTTGACCCCGAGGTTGATCAGCCAGATGTTGACCGGGTAGGTGGTCATGAACCCGAGCACCATGCCGATCTGCATCATCAGCCAGTAGGTGGCGGTATCGGGGAAAAGGTGGGGGTCTGTGAACAGGACGAGCTGGGTTACCGCCATCCAGCCGAACAGCCCGATCTCGAAGGCCGACAGCGACACCACGTCGGCCTTGAACGCCTGGCGCAGGAGTCCGCCTCCGCTGAGCCCCGGGCGCATCGACCGTTTCCCGGTCGGGCCGTTCAGCTCTTCGTAGCGCGGGCTCTTCGTCTTGCCCCAGCGGAAGTAGGCCCAGAGCCCGACCGGACCCATGTAGAGCGCGGTGATCGGCCAGACTGCCTCCATCACGGTCATCCGCTGGCGAAATCCCTTGCCAAAAATGTCCCAGATAATTATCCCGGCGCAGGTTGATGAAAGCCACTCCGAGCGAAATCCAGGCGACGGTTTCCAGCCAGTCAGGCGGCATGCCAGAAGCCTAACCGCGCTCGAGGCATCCTGCTGCATCTGCAGGCGGATCGCGCTCAGTAAGCCGGGTCGCGCTCGATCGGGCAGGTCATGCAGCGGGGGCCACCTCGTCCACGCCCGAGCTCGAAGCCTTCGATTTCGATCACTTCAATCCCTTCTTTTCGCAGGCGGGCGTTGGTGTTTACGTTGCGCTCGTAGGCGATCACCACGCCGGGCTCGACGCAGACCACGTTGTTGCCGTCGTCCCACTGCTCGCGCAGGGTTCCCGCAGGATCGCCTCCGGTCGGGATGACCCGGATCGAGTCGATCCCGAGCGCGGTCTCGATCGCTCTGACGAGGCCGCCCTCGAACTCCTCGGCGACCGGCAGATCGGGATCGTCACCGGGGCGGAGCGTCCAGACGCGGGCCTCTTCGACGACATCCGGAAACAGGGTCACGGCGTCGCGGTCGAGCATCGTAAATACGGTGTCGAGGTGCATGAAGGAGCGGGTCTGCGGCAGCATGACCGCGATCACCTGCGACGCCGATCCCGCGGTAAACAGCCGACGGGCGATCAGCGAGACCGCCTGCGGTGTGGTTCGCTCGCTCATCCCGACCAGGACCACGCCCTTGCCGAGCGGCAGCACGTCGCCACCCTCGACCGTGGCCGGGCCCCAGTCGGTCTCGACCCCGCCGTACCAGATGTTGAAGTGCTCGCCGGTGAAGATCGGATGGTGCCGGTAGATCGCCTCCATCAGCACCGTTTCCGGCCGCCGGGCCCGCCTGGCCATCGGGTTCAGGGTGACCCCGTCAAAAATCCAGGAGGAGGGGTCGCGCTGGAACATGAAGTTGGTCAGCGGCGGGACCAGCAGCTCGCCGTCGATGCTGGCGTCGTAGTTGAGTCCGGACCCGCCTTTCAGATCTTCCTTGGTCATGCCGCCGATCAGGAAGTCGGCGACCTCGTTCGGAGCGGCGCTGTGCGCCCACTCGTGGCGGTTGCGGGCGAGGTGGACACCGACGTGGCGCTCGCTGAGGGCCTGGTCGACGATCCAGTCGCGGGCTTCCGGAATTACAAGCACTCCGGCCAGGAGATCTTCCGCGTAAAGAACCTCAACTCCGCGTCCCCGCAGGGCCTCGACGAAAGCCTCATGCTCGAGTTCGGCCCGTTTGACCCAGATCACGTCCTCGAAGAGAAGCCGGGCCGCGTTCTCGGGAGTCAGCCTGGTGTGCTCGAGGCCAGGCCGGTGAACGATCACCCGGCGTAGTCGGCCCACCTCGGATGCGGCATTCAGTGTCATGGCATTCAGCCGCCTTTCTCGTTGTCGGTGGCGTGTGCCGGATCAGAGTCGTCTGACACCTGCGTGCCACGTGATCCGTCGATCAACCCCTCGAGATCTTGCAACGAGCCGATCGCGGCCCGTCCCCCCGTCGCCTCGACCATCCGGCAGGCCGCTTCGACCTTGGGCCCCATCGAACCTGCCGGGAACCGGTTGCGGCGGAGCCCGGACGGCGTCGTCTTGCCGATCGCGCGCCGGTCGGGGCCCTCCCAGTCGAGGTAGACCGCATCCACGTCAGTCGCCAGGACGAGCAGCTCCGCCTCGAGGTCGATCGCCAGCCGGGCGGAGCAGAGATCCTTGTCGATCACCGCTTCGACGCCCCGGTGACCGGCGCCTTCCTCAATCACCGGGATGCCGCCACCACCGGCACATACGACCAGGAACCCCGCCTCTGACAGCCGCCGGATCGCCGACAGCTGAACGATGCTCTGTGGCTCGGGTGACGGGACCACGCGCCGATACCCTTCGCCGTCGCGCTTGATGGTCCAGCCCCGCTCGACCCCGATCTCGCCGGCGGACGCTTCGTCGTACAACGGGCCGATGAATTTGCCGGGGTCGGCAAAGGCCGGGTCGTCCTCCCGCACCACGACCCGGGTTATCAATGCGACGGTGTCGCAACCGTCGATCGCGTTGTCCAGCTCGAGTTCGATCACGTAGCCGATCTGCCCCGCGCTTTCGGCGTCAAGCACGTCGAGCGGGTAGGGGTCGACCTCTCCGTACGCGTCGTTCATCAATGCGAGCAGTCCGACCTGGGGTCCGTTTCCGTGCGTGACCACGAGGCGATGACCGGCAGCGGCGGGTGCGAGCGTTTCGGCGGCCAGGCGCGCCGCACGGAGCTGGGCCGCGGCTTCAGGCGCTTCGCCGCGAGGGAGCAGAGCGTTGCCACCGAGGGCGACGACCGCGGTACCGGGTGGAACGGCACCCCCGCCCGGGCCGCCGCGCCCGTCGGGGGCCGGAGTTTCGGGGGTTTCGCGTGGCGTCATCGGCGACCGGGACGAGTACGTTCAGGCCCCGGCAGGAACGGTCCAGGAACTTTCCGGGAGTCCGTTCTGCCCGGGATCCCCGGGCAGGCCTATCCGGGCTCCGAGGAAATCGCTTTCGACCTCGCGGATCGTGCGTCCCGCCCAGGCCCGGGAGACGGTTGAAGGCAGGCTCTTCGCTATCACCTGCAGGCGTCCGCTCGGTCCCGGCCACGGGGAATGCCCGGTCTTCAGAGCACAACCCCGGTAGTGCAGATCGGTGAATAGCAGCATCAACACGGCCGCGATTCGTACCGGGGCAGTGCCGCCGAGGCCGAGGCCCTCGTAGAGGCGGCGATAGGCCGGCACACGGTCGAGCGCCATCGCCAGATATGCCTCCCTGACATCCCGGACCACGGGTCGGGCTTCCGGGTCGAACCCGGACCTGCCCAGGTACGGCTTCAACGCCGGGTGGTAGGAGACCCCCCGCTCGAGGTCGCGTTCGATGTCCCGGGACATGTTGGCCAACTGGATCATCTCGCTGACCAGAAAGGCGTCTTCGCGGGCCCGATCCGGCAGCTCGTCCCCGGCAACCTGGCTGAGCGTGAACAGCGCGGGGTAGCCCATTACGTTCCGGCAGTAGTGGGCAAGCTGTTCCCGGTTAATGAGCACGCCGCCCTGACGGTTGAATGCCTCGGTTGACCAGATCATTCCGTCGGCCATTGACCGTACCAGGTTGGAAATCTGGCGCTGTACCGTCGGTGAAAATGACCTGAAGACTGCGTCGACGAGCCGGCAGCGCGAGATCAAGAGGATGGAGACCCGGTCGCCGGCGTCTCTGGCGTGGGCCTCCGGGATTTCGGTCGGAGCGCCGGGAGTCCCCGGCTCGAATCGGTCGGCAAAGCGGTTGAGCTCCTCGCTGCAGGTGGCCGGGTCGGAGATGAGATCCTCGTAGCTGTCGAGCATGCGGCAGTACAGGTAGGCGACGGCTGCCGCGCGGGCCTGATCGGCCGGCAGGACCACGATGCTGGCCGCGAAACTTCGGGCGGTGTGGGGCAGCACCCTCCAGACAAACCGCTCGGGGTCGGTCTCACGGGCCAGGGAGTCGAGGTCGGGCCGGCGACGATCGACGGTCAACCCGCGCAGGAGCAGCGCTGGTCCGATGGTGCGACGCGGTTTCCTCACCGTCCCAACCTAGCAGCGGTCATGGGCAGGAACGCGTTTCAGCCGGTGGGTCCGGTGCGGCCGGGCTCGGATCGGGGTCGGAAGCAGAAAGAGGTTCCAGCCGTTATCGGGAATAATGCGCCCCGGATGCCTGAGCGACGGATGGCCAGCCCGAAGTGAGCCTTGCCAGCGAGATAGTCGGCAGGAGGCTCGGGCTGCCCGCTCCCGAAACCCGTGACGTAGCCGTACACCGTGACGTCGAGATTCCAATGGATGACGGCGTGTTCCTGCTCGCCAATCGGTACGCACCAAAGGACGACAGGCCCCGTCCGACGATCCTGGTCCGCTCGCCCTACGGGCGCGGCGCGCTGTTCGGTTTGCTCTACGGCCGGCTCCTTGCCGAACGAGGCTTCCAGAGTCTGGTCCAGAGCGTGCGGGGCACTTTCGGCTCCGGCGGTCAGTTTCAGCCTTTCAACGAGCGGGCAGACGGCCTGGCGACGATCACCTGGATCGAGCAGCAGCCCTGGTTTGACGGTCGGCTGGCGATGGCAGGGGCGAGCTACCTCGGAATCGCCCAGTGGGCGGTCGCCCACCAGGCCGGCGACCGGCTGGACGCGCTTGCACTCACCGCAACCGCCTCGCAGGTCCAGGGCCAGGCGCTCGGCGGAGGGCCGATCTCGCTCGAGACCACGCTCGCCTGGACCATGATCGTCGATGCCCAGGAGGGGCGGATGGGCCCGGTTGGGACGCTCCGCCGCCTGCGGAAACTCCCCCGACTGGTCGACGATCTTCCGATCGGCGGGCTGGACACGGTTGCGACGGGCAAGTCATTGCCGTTCTTCGCCGAATGGATGGCGCACACACGGCCGGAAGACCCCTACTGGGCCGAGCGGGATTTCTCGGCAGGAGTGGCCGAGACAAAGGCACCGGCGCAGTTCGTCGGCGGCAGGTACGACATCTTCCTGCCCTGGATGCTGGACGATTTCGTCACCCTCCAGGATGCCGGTCGCCGGCCACAGTTGGTGATCGGCCCCTGGGCCCACATGTCGCCTGGTCTGCTCAGGTCGAGCGCCCGGGAGTCAATCGCCTGGCTTCGTGGCCACCTGCTCGGCGATCGCCGACTGATCCACGAGGCCCCGGTGCGGGTGCATGTCGGCGGCTCCAGGCAGTGGCGTGAGTTTGAAACCTGGCCACCCGAGTCGGAGCCGCTGCGACTTCATCTGCACCCCGGCCGGCTCCTTTCCGGGGACGCACCGGCCGACCGGTCCAGCGACGACTACTACTACGACCCGGCCCTCCCGACCCCCTCGATCGGTGGCCCGGGACTGCTGGCAAACGCGCCGGTGGTCGACAACCGAGCCCTGGAGGCAAGGGCTGACGTGCTGGTTTACACCACAGAAGAGCTCGAAGACGACCTCGAAGCGATCGGGCCGGTGAAGGTCGACATCTGGGTCGAGTCGGACCGCGAGCACTTTGACGTCTTCGCCCGGGTCTGCGACGTCCTTCCGGACGGAACTTCGCTCAACGTCTGCGACTCGATAGAGAGGATTTCACCGGAAAAGGGCGGCAACGACGCCGGCGAACCGGTCAGGGTGAGCTTCAAGCTCTGGCCGATCATCCACCGCTTCCTGGCCGGGCACCGCATCCGTCTTCAGATCTCAAGCGGTGCTCACCCGCGGTACGCGCGCAACACCGGGACCGGCGACGACATCGCGATGGCGACCCGGGTGGTCACCTCTCACCAGCGCGTGCTTCAGGGGCCGGATCACCGCTCAGCGGTGGTGCTGCCCGCGGTCGCCTGAGCGGTTACCCGAATCCCGGGCTGATTGCTCAGACGCGGTCGGGCTCTTTGTTCAGATCGGCCAGGAGTTCCGCTTCGCCCCTGGGTCCGACGTCGACCAGGATCGCACCCTCGCCAGTGACGTACGCCTCCTCACCGTGCTGGACAACATCCATACCGACGGCTTCTTCTCGTTCGCTCGCGCGCAGCGGCACGACCGCCCCGATCAGGCGAAGAATGACGTAGGTCGCGATGAACGCGTACGCCGGAGCGACCAGCACGGCCAGCGTCTGGTCCCAGAGCTGGGCAGGGTTGCCGTAGACCAGGCCGTCGGCGACCCCGTTCCAGCCGATCTGGGCAAAAAAGCCGATGAAAAGAATTCCGACGATGCCGGCGGTACCGTGGGCGGCGAGCACGTCGAGCGTCTCGTCGACCCGGGTCCGTGGTCGCCAGACAATGATCAGGTAGCTGGGCACGGCCGCGATCAGGCCCAGAACCATCGCCCACATCGGGCTGATGAACCCGGCCGCCGGGGTGATGGCGACGCAGCCGACGATGATTGCAGTTGCGGCTCCGACCGCCGTCACCTTGCCGCCCCGGATCAGGTCGAGAACGAACCAGGCCACCACAGTGCAGGCCGGGGTGAGCAGCGTGTTGGTGAAGGCGAGCACGCTGCTGTCGTTGGCACCGATGCCGCTGCCGCCGTTGAATCCGAACCAGCCGAACCAGAGCAGGCCTGCGCCGAGCAGGACGAACACCGAGTTGTGCGGCAGCAGCGCCTGGCGACCGTAGTCCTTGCGGGCTCCGATCAACAGCGCCGCTGCCAGGGCTGAAAATCCGGAAGCCATTTCCACTGATACGCCACCGGCGAAGTCGAGCGTCCCGGCCTCGGCCAGGAACCCGCCGCCGAAAACCCAGTGCGCCATCACCGGATAGACCAGGGTGGACCAGAGGACCACGAAGATCAGGTAGGGGCCGAAGCGGATCCGCTCGACGACGGCGCCCGAGACGAGTGCCACGGTGAGGATGCAGAAGCTGCCCTGGAAGACCATGAACAGAAGGTGCGGGATCGTTGTCCCCTCCCGCGGTTCGAATCCGACGTCCTTGAGAAACGCATAGTCGAAGCTGCCGATGAAGCCGCCTTCGCCCCCGAAGGCGATCGAGTAGCCGATCACCGCCCAGGCAATCGTCGCCACGCCGATTGCGGCGATGCTCATCATGAAGGTATTCAGGGTGTTCTTCGAGCGGACCAGGCCCGCGTAGAAGAGGCCGAGCGCCGGCGTCATCATGATCACCAGCGCGGTCGCCGCCAGCATCCATGCGGTATCTCCGGTGTCGATCACTGTCCTCGCCCGCTCATGAACTGACCGGCGTCACGGCCGAATCGTCGGTTTCTCCGGTGCGCACCCGAACCACCGAATCGAGGGGAAGGACGAAGATCTTGCCGTCACCG
This sequence comes from Thermoleophilia bacterium, assembly GCA_016649615.1. Taxonomy (GTDB): domain Bacteria; phylum Actinomycetota; class Thermoleophilia; order Solirubrobacterales; family 70-9; genus 67-14. The sequence continues at coordinate 28,605 of JAENXK010000005.1, read as the reverse complement.
ACTTCTCCGGTGCGGCCACCTTCGCTCACCGCCCTGACGGTCGCGTCGACGTACTGGTCGGAGACCGCGATCTCGAACCTGGCCTTCTCGGATAGGCCCATCTGCACGGTTGTCCCGCGGTAAGTTTCCACCCGCTCGAGTTCGCCGCCGTGGCCCTGGACCTTGCTCATCGAAACGCCACGGATCTTGGCCCGGAAAAGCGCTTCGAGAACATCGTTGGCCTTTTCGGGCCGGACGATGCCGATGACGAGCTTCATCTTCTTCCCTCCGCGATCTGGTCAGACCGAACGCGGGTGCGAACGGAATCGACGATGGTCAAGCGTGCGTCCCGCAGGCTAGTGCGGCGATCGGCGGAGAAATATACGGTTGCGCCGACTCAGCGCTTCAGCTTGGCCGTCCACTTGCCGCTGCCGGCGCAGGGCTCGGAGTCGAACGACACGAACGGGTTGAAGACCACGTTGAACTTGCTCGCCTCGAAAGTGCCTTTGGCCTTCGTCCTGCTGATGAAACGGTCCTTTATCTCTCATGAAACGCCGCTCTTTTCCTGCTGGCCCTTGCCTGCGCCCGTCTTCAGGATGACTCGGGTGAACGCGCCGACCTTGCTCTGGTATCGACTTGACTTCGGTTTTGCGCTGACCGATGCGCGGTCGTCTGACCCGGAGGGCTCGGAAGAGCTACCCCATGCGACGCCGAGGCTGACCGGGATCATCGCGACGGCCAGCGTGGTTGCCAGCGCGATCGCCAATAATCTTCTGCCACGCATTGCTCTCCTTGTGAAACGTTCGACGAGATCGTACGGACCGTGTCCCGCTGGATCCTGACGGGCGGATGAGGCCGGAGAACGTTGCTGGATCAGACATATCTAACCCCGGGGCCGGATGAGGCAGATGAGGCAGAACTGTAGTTTTCAGAGTCGTGACCCGGGCCGGACAGATACGGGACGCCGCCGAGACGGGTGGCGCAGAGCCTGAGGTGCCACGCGACGGGCCGGCGATCACCGCCGGCGGACTGGTCAAATGCTTTGGCGACGTCCGGGCGATCGACGGAGTCGACCTCGAAGTGGAGACGGGGACGATTCTGGGGCTGCTCGGACCGAACGGGGCCGGCAAGACGACCGTGGTCAGGGTCCTGACCACTCTGCTCAAGCCCGACTCGGGTGCCGCCACGGTGGCCGGGTTCGACGTGCTCAGTGAAGGAGCGGCGCTCCGCGAACAGATAGGGCTGGCCGGCCAGTACGCCGCGGTCGACGAGAACCTGACCGGACTGGAGAACCTGACCATGGTCGGGCGGCTCTACGGGATGACCCGCTCCAGGGCGAAAATGCGGGCCTGGGAACTGCTGGCGCGGTTCGACCTGGCCGACGCGGCCAAACGGCCGGCCCGGACCTACTCGGGCGGCATGCGGAGAAGGCTCGACCTGACGGCTGCCCTGGTCGCCGACCCGCCGATGCTGTTTCTTGACGAACCGACCACCGGCCTGGACCCACGCAGCCGGATCGCCCTCTGGGAAACGATCGAGTCGCTGGTAGCCGACGGCACGACGGTCCTGCTTACCACCCAGTACCTCGACGAAGCCGACCGCCTGGCCGACCGGATAGCCGTGATCGACCATGGCAAGGTGATCGCCGACGGGACCCCGGACGAACTGAAGGACCGGGTCGGAGGCGAAAAGCTGGAAGTCCGGCTGTCCGAGCCGGGCGATGCGGACCGGGCGATCGAGTTGCTGGTTTCGATGACTGACGAGCAGCCGGTCTTCGAGGACGGGTCGGTCAAGCTCACGGTACGCAGAAGAAAGGGAGCCATCGTCGAAGCGGTTCAGCGCCTGAACCAGGCCGGGATCGGGATAGACGACCTCGGCCTTCGCCGGCCGACGCTGGACGACGTTTTCCTGGCCCTGACCGGCCACGCCGCCGAAGTCGAGGATGCCGGTCAGGTGGAGGTTTGAGAAAGCTTTTCGCCGACACCATGGTAATCGCCGAACGCAATCTGATCAGGCTGCCCCGCTCACCCGACCTGCTGATCGCCTTCACCGTGCAGCCGATCATGTTTGTTCTGCTGTTCGCCTACGTTTTCGGCGGGGCGATCAGCACCCCCGGCTACAGCTACATCGACTTCCTGATCCCGGGGATAATCGTCCAGAACATCGCCTTCGGCGGTTTCGTCACCGCGGTCGGGCTGAACGAGGATCTGAGCAAAGGGCTGATCGACCGCTTCCGCTCGCTTCCGATGGCCCGCCCGGCGGTGCTCGCCGGCCGGACCTCAGCCGACATCGTCACCAACCTGCTTTCGGCGCTCGTGCTTCTCGTCACCGGCCTGATCATCGGCTTCCGATTCGACGCCGGCCCGCTCGACATCCTCGCCGGGATGGCGCTGCTGCTCTTTTTCGGCTACGCCTTTTCCTGGGTCTTCGCCCTGTTCGGTCTGGTCGTTTCTTCGCCTGAAGCGGCCAGCTCGGTCGGCTTCATCGTTGTCTTCCCGCTGACCTTCATTTCCTCGGCCTTCGTCCCGGTCGAATCGATGCCGGACGGGCTTCGGTGGTTTGCCGAGATCAATCCGTTCACGTTTATGGTTGACGCGATGCGTGCCCTCTGGCTGGGCGCTCCGGCCGGCAACAGCATCTGGGGTGCGTTCGTCTGGACCGTGGCGATCCTTGCGGTTTTCGCCCCCGTTTCCGTTTCGCGATACCGCCGTGCCGCCGTCAATTGAACGTTTCGAACCGGAACACCGGCCCTTGGCGCGACCCGGACCGGAGATCACGGAATATGCTCCCTCAATGGAGACCTCTGTCAGTGCCAGCGAAGCCAAGCCGATTGCACCCGGTACGCCGGGCGACGGCCTGATCCTCGATCCCGCGAACTACTCGGCGCCCCACCTAGAAGCTGCCGATCAGAGCCGGCTCAAGGCGATGATCGAATGGTTCGAGGCCCGCGGCAAGAAGACCCTCAAAGATGATGATCGCGGGCACCGCTGGTATTCCGGCTATTTGGAGATGCAGGCCGAGCAGGGCATCTTCGCCAATTTCCTGACACCCGCCCGTGAAGGAGGGGGAGACCCGGGCAAACGCTGGGACACCCAGCGGATCTGCGCGTTCAACGAACTGTCTGCCTTCTACGGTCTGGCCTACTGGTACACATGGCAGGTCTCGATTCTCGGCCTGGGGCCGATCTTCCAGTCGGAAAACGAAGCCGCGCGCAGGCGGGCGGCCGAACTGCTCTCCAACGGATCCATCTTCGCCTTCGGCCTTTCCGAGCGCGAGCACGGCGCCGACATCTACTCGACCGACATGGTCCTGACTCCGCGGGACGGGGCGGAGGGCTACACCGCCTCCGGTGGCAAGTACTACATCGGCAACGGCAACGAGGCCGGAATGGTTTCCGTATTCGGCCGGGTGGAGGGGATCGAAGGACCTGAGGGTTACGCTTTCTTCGCCGCCGACTCGAAGCACCCCGACTACGAGCTGATCCGCAACGTGGTCAACTCCCAGAGCTACGTCTCGCAGTTCCGGCTGAATCAGTACCCGGTCGAGCCGGCCGACCTGCTTCACGCGGGCCCGTCCGCGTTCGACGCCGCTCTGAACACGGTCAACATCGGAAAGTTCAACCTCGGGTTCGCCTCGATCGGGATCTGCGAACACGCCTTCTGGGAGGCGATCACCCACGCCGACTCGCGCGTCCTCTACGGGATGAAAGTGACTGACTTTCCGCACGTACGCCAGGCCTTCACCGACGCGTTCGCCCGCCTGGCGGCGATGAAGCTCTTCGCTGACCGCTCGATCGACTACATGCGCACGGCCTCGCTGGAGGACCGTCGCTACCTGCTGTTCAACCCACTGACCAAAATGAAGGTGACGACCGAGGGCGAACGGGTGATCGATCTGCTCTGGGACGTGATCGCGGCGAAGGGTTTCGAGCGTGACATGTGGTTCGAGATGGCGGCCCGTGACATCCGTGCCCTGCCGAAGCTCGAGGGGACCGTTCACGTGAACATGGCCCTGGTGCTGAAGTTCATGGGCTCGTATCTGTTCAACGCCGACCCCGAACTTGACCCGCCGCCGCGCACGCTGGAGCCGGGCGACGACGAGTTCCTGTTCCGTCAGGGTCCGGCCCGTGGACTGGGCAAGATCCGCTTCAGCCCCTGGCGCGACGCCCTTGAGCCGTTCGCCGGCGTCGCCAACGTCGCCCGCTTCGTCGAGCTGGCCGAGTCGTTCAAGACCCTGCTGGTCGAGGCAGCACCCGACGAGGCCCAGCAGAAGGACCTCGACTACCTACTCACCCTCGGTGAACTGTTCACGCTGATCCCCTACGGCCAGCTGATCTGCGAGCAGGCTGCCCACATCGGTCTGCCGCTGGACACGCTCGATCAGATCTTCGACGTGCTGATCCGGGATTTCTCGGCCTATGCCGCCGAGCTCCACGGAAAGACCTCGGCGACCGAGGCCCAGCAGGCCTGGGCCCGGTCGGCGCTGACCAAGCCGGTGGCCGACGGAGCCCGCTTCGACTCGGTCTGGGAGAAGACCCGCGCCCTCGCCGGCGGCTACGAAATGCGCCCGTAGTGGCCTTCGCCCGGGCGGCGGGTCTGTTCTCAGACGGCCCGGATTCCCGGTTGACCGCAACCCCGGGGCGGTCCGTCAGTTCAGGAGTCAGTGCCGACGATTCTGAATCCAGAGCTGGAACGAGCCGAGAGATGATCCCGGAGGGCAAGACCCCGGGGCCAAGTCGCTCGCGCAGGCGGCGTTCGGGGCTGGCAGCGGCGATGGTCGCCGTCGGTGCGGTCTTGCTTCTGGTTCCCTCGGCCGGACAAGCCGCGGCGGGATGCAAGCAGCTCCGGGGAGGCAGCGAGCCGCCCTGTAATCCGCATCTGGCTCAGTCGCGGTGGTCGGCCTCCCACCGGGGAAGTTATGCCCAGGGTTCCTCCCCCAGCCGGGGCCTCGAGAGCGGGCGGGTGGTTACCCAGCACGTCGATCTGCCCGGGACGCCGATCCAGATCGAGTTCAGCGAGGCTTACCCGGACGGCGGACGAGCTGCCTGGGGCTCTCTGATCGACGCATTCGATCGCCGGGTCGTCTTCAAGGCCGGGGTCAACAGCGGCCGGCTGATCGACCTCTACGTCCCGGAAGAGCGCGAAGACAACCCGCCTCCGCCGATCGCGGGCGGAATCACCGGCGCCTACAACATTCTCGACCGGGGAGGGCGGTTCATCGTCCCGCGCCAGCGGTTCTTTGACGTCTTCGAAGACGGGACCAAAGATCGCGTCAACTCGCCGATCGCCCTTCGCAAGAGGTACTTTCTGCCTGAGCGTGCTTTCTGCGGGGCCGGTGACGTCCTGGTCGGCGCGACCATGACCTACGACGGCTATGTCGCTTTCGCGACCGAGCGCGGAGTGGTCGGGACCGTGCCACGCAAGCCCGGGGAAATGACCGATGACAACCTCAGGACCATCGCGATCAACGACAACTGCGACGCGCCTGAAGAAGAACTCGAGACGGTCTCCAACAACATCGCGGCGGATGAAAAGGGGGGAATCTACGTCGTCACGTCGACCAGGATGAGACGGTTCGACCACGACGCCGGCAAGAACCGGCTGACCGAAAGGTGGCAATCCGGCTACGACGCGGGTTCCGATGTCTCGGAAATCCGGCTCGGGGCAGGATCCGGCTCGACGCCGAGCCTGATGGGTACCGGTCGGGGTCAGGACAAGTTCGTGGTGATCACTGACGGCCAGGATCTGATGCACCTCGACCTTTTCTGGCGCGATCGTCCGCCGAAGGACTGGAAAGGCATGGGAGGTGACCGGCCCCGCAGGATGGCCTGCGAGTATCCGGTACGTTTCGGCGACCCCGGCGCGACCACCTCGCTTTCCGAGCAGTCAGTCGCTGTCAGGGGGCACGGCAGTCTGCTGGTGAACAACGAAATCGACTTCGATTTCCCGGATGGCCTTACCGAGACGCTCAGGACTGCCCAGGCAGCTTTACGCGGAGGCGATCCGGACGCGGCGCCCAAGGGCATGGAGCGGATTGACTGGAACCAGAAGAAACAGCGGTGCCGCTCGGTCTGGGACAACCGCAAGATTTCGGTTCCGAACGGGATCCCCTCGATCAGCGGTCGCTCCGGCACCGCCTACGGCATCGAGCAGCAGGCCGGCATATGGGGCGTCGGAGGCCTGAACTGGAAGAACGGCAAGTCACGATTCTTCGCCCGGTCCGAGCAGCAGAAATGCTCAGACGAAGCGCTGGGCATCTTCGATCAGACCGGGATTCTGCCGATCCTTCAGCCGACCCTCGACGAGTTGCCGGGCAGTTGCCACAACTCGTTCTATGCGGCGACCGAGATCGGGCCGGCCCGCTCGATCTGGACCGGCACTTTCTACGGAATGACGATCTACCGGCCGAGCGGCTGAGCGACGGCCTGCCGGGCCCGGCGGGCCAGATCCACAGTGGCCGCCCGCAGTCCGTTGGGCTGGTCGATCCTCTCGGTGAAATTGATCCGGGTCGCCTGCTTGCCCTGCGGGGTCTCCAGGGCGAGGTCCAGCCCGTAGCGGTCGGCGCTGGTGCAGTGGGCCGCGGTTGATTCGTCGTGGTCGCTGAAGGCCTGGGCCATCAGCAGCAGGGCATCGGGATGGTCGGCGTTGAGGTGGGCGATCGCGTCGGGCACCTGGGGCTGGACCAGGTCGGGTTCGGCCGCGGCGTAGTCCTCGCCGGACGCCGAATCCATGCGGCCGTAGCCACCGACCCAGCGGACCCTCGCGATCTCGAGGATCCAGAAGGTGAAATCGTTGAAGTCGGCATACATCGAAGCGCTCGGCACTGCTTCCAGGTGGGCGTCGCGGGCCGATTTCTCATTCGGGCTCTCGTCCGAGCGGACCACCCGGCCGGCCAGGGTGACTCTGCCTCCCTCCAGCGCGTCGCCGGTGTGGGTCGGGTCTGCGACCATGAGCGAAGCCTGCTGGTTTTTCTCGAGATTGCGGGCGTGCTCGGCCAGGTGGGAGAGGCAGAGCACCGGGGACCCGTCTTCGAGGGTTCCAAAGGTGACCAGCGAGGCCCAGGGGGTGCCATCCTCACTCAGGGTCGCCAATGATCCCGACGTGGTGCCGGCGACGATCGTGCGGGCTTCCTCGGCCGCGGTGCGGCGTTCACCATCGCGGGCCATCGGGGGTACCTTCGGCAGAGGCATTCCCTCGGGGAGGTCGTGGGCCCCGACGACGGCGGCGGGATCAGGCTGGGATTCGGTCTGGCTGGGCAAGAAGCTCGCTTTCGGCACCGCGGGAGCGGCGTTGCAGGATCGGTTGGAAGGGTAATTAGGCTACCCTATCCCGACCAAAGTACAGGGAATTCAAGAAAGGCCCGCTCCCGCCTCCCGGTAGCGTTCGGCCCTCGCGCAGGTCCGTTTTGCCTCTGCGCGTGTTCCATCACCAGACCCCCCTCGACTTGTCACCCCCGACTTTCTGCCCCCAAGGAGTTCCCCCCGGAATATGAACCCAGCGACCACGCCCCAATCGCCACTGCTCAGCGGATCGTCCACCCGGGGATTCAGAATGGTCTCGGCCGCGGTCGCACTGCTCTCGGTCACCCTGCTCTCGCTGATGGCTCCGTTGCAGCCGGCCCGGGCGAAGAGCGAACGAATCGTCGCCCTGACTCCTTTCGCCGCCAATACGATGGCCCTGCTCGGAGTCCGGCCGAAGGCGGTCGGACAGACCCTCGGCGGTGACCGCCGCCTAAAGCCGGTGCTTTCGACCACCCGGGTGCTGCCACTTTCACACCCCAGCGGGCCAAATCTGGAACAGCTGGCCCAGATTCGGCCCAGGATCGTTTTTTCTTCGCCGCGCTGGGCGAAGGGAAGTGAGGGCATGAGGCAGCTCGGGATCAAGGTGATCGAGTCCGACCCCAAGAGCCTCGGTGCGGTCTACAGGCAGACGAAAATGATCAGCCGGGTGGTCGGTCGCCAGAAGAAAGGCAGGAAGCTTGTCAGGCGGATGCGCAAACAGCTCCGCAAGCAGACCCGGGGAATCCGCAGGCGGCCCAAGGTGATGCTGATCCTCGGTGTCGGCCGAACCCCTTACACCTTCCTCGGAAACAGCTGGGGCGGCCAGCTGGTCAAGCAGGCCGGCGGCCGGCTGCTGACCGGCGGGGCCACGGCGAGCGGCGGTTTCGCCCGGATTTCGGACGAGACCGTGATCGCCGAGAACCCCGATGTGATCATCGGCGTGCCGCATGCCAACACCGAAGATATCCCGGCGATGATCGAGTACATCAAGGAGAACCCGGCCTGGAGTTCCACCAAGGCCGCAACGAACGACCGGGTTTATGTCTCGACCGACAACGCGATGCTCCAGGCCGGCACAGACGTGGCCAAAGTTATCGGCAAAATCCGCCAGAACTACCTGAAGAACAGGTAGGCGCGAAGCGGTGGGGGCGGTAACCGCGGGAGGCCTTCGCCGCAGTGCGGTAACTGTTTTCCTGCTGGTCGCCCTGCTCGCCGCGGTCGGGGCATCGCTGGCCCTCGGTGCGGTCAAGATCCCGCTTCACGAAGTGATCGACATCCTCACCGGAAAGGATGCTCCGGGTCCGGCGACCCAGATAGTCGAGGTCCTGCGTCTGCCGCGTACCGTCGAGGCGATCCTGGTCGGGGCCGCCCTCGGGGTGGCCGGGGCGGTACTCCAGGGCGCCCTGGCCAATCCGCTCGCCTCACCGGATGTGATCGGAGTGACCAGCGGGGCCGGTTTCGGGGCGATGCTGATCATTCTGCTGCGGCCCGAAGACCTCGACCTCCTGCCGGTCAGCGCCCTGGTTTTCGGCCTGCTGGCCGCGGCGATGGTCTTTTCGATCGGCTTCTCGGGGCCGTCCGGCGGAGGGGTCGGACGGGTGATCCTGGCCGGGATCGCGATTGCCTCGATGTTCGCCGCCGGAACCGCGGCCCTGATCGCCGCCTACCCCGACCGGGTGCCTTCGGGGATCTTCTTCCTGGTCGGCGGGCTCACCTCGGACGGCTGGAACAGCCTCGAAATCATCTGGCCGTATTTCGCCGTGGGTTTCGTGCTGGCCGCATTTCTGGTGCGCCCGCTCGACCGGCTGATGCTGGGCGACGATGTCGCCGCATCGCTCGGCTCCCGCCCTCGGGCGATTCGGCTCACCGCGGCGGTGGCGGCGGCCGTCCTGGCTTCGGCGGCGGCGGCGATCGCCGGACTGGTGGGCTTCATCGGCCTGGTCATCCCGCACATCGTCCGGCTCGCCGGAGGCACCAACAATCACACCTTCGTGATTCCGGTTTCGGCCCTGGGCGGGGCAGCCCTCCTGGTCGCCGCAGACACTCTGGCCCGGACCATCCGGGCCCCGATCGAGATGCCGGTGGGTCCATTCATGGTTCTGCTCGGGGTACCGGTCTTCCTCTGGCTGCTCAGGAAGGTGGTCTGATGCCGGACCCGCGAGCGGGCACTGACTCCGCATCAGGCCAGGCCGCATCCGTGACGCCGCCGCTTCTGGAGGCGGAAGCGGTGCAGGTCACGATCGGCAAGACCGATATCCTGAAGCGCGCCGACCTCTGTCTCGAGAGCGGCGAGCTGGTTGCCGTGGTCGGGCCGAACGGCGCCGGCAAGTCGACTTTCGCCCGGGCTTTCTGCGGTCTTCAGAAAGCGACCGGAGGCAGCATCCGCTGGTCGGGTGAAGACATTTCCGCGATCCGGGGGCGCCGGCTGGCGCGGCTGCGGGCCTTCGTGCCCCAGCGGGCCCAGGTTCCGAACGGCGTCACGGTCAGCGATGCGGTTGCGATCGGGCGCTCGGCTCACCTGAAGCCGCTGCAGTCCTTTTCCGCCGTAGACCGTGAAGCGATTGCCAGCGCGACTTCCCGGGCCCGCCTGGAAGGCATGGAGGACCGCCAGCTGAACACCCTTTCCGGCGGTGAGCTGCAGCGTGTGCAGATCGCGGTCGGCCTGGCCCAGGGCGCGCCGGTCCTGGTCGCCGACGAACCGACCGCCCAGCTTGACCTGGGAGCCACCGCCGCGGTCTCGGAACTCCTCCGCGAATTGGTGCACGACGGCTATGGAATCGTGCTGATCGTTCACGATCTCGCCCTGGCCGCGGCTGTCGCCGACCGGGTGGTGGTCATGTCCGATGGGGCGACGATCGCAACCGGACCCCCTGTTGAGGTGTTATCTAAGGAGTTGATCGGTGAAGTCTGGAACGTCGAGGCGGAACTGATCAGCCATGAAGGACGATCCGGGCTCCACGTTGAGTGGCTGGGCCGGGTTTGAACCGCGGCAGAACCGGTACCGGGCGCCGCGCAGGCCAATTCCAATAACATCACTCTGGATTAGATAGGTAAACCTAACAGCAGGCAGTCGTGGCGACAGGCCACTTCCCGACAAGGAGATAATCACCGCAATGAGCCCCACAATGTTCACCTTTCAATCACCTTTGCGCCTCTTTCTGGCGATGGCTTTCCTACTATTGGGGGCAGTGGTCGTTCTCGGGGGTTCGTTCGCCGGCTCCGCCGGGGCGGTGGAGACCTCCGGGTCGTCGGTGGTCACCCTGGGAACCGGCAAGGCCGGCCAGAAACTGATCAACCAGGGCGTGCGTTTCAAGGCTCAGTCTCCGGCCACCCGCAAGAAGCTCAGCAGCGGCAGGACCCGGATAACGGCCACCGCCGGCGACGCCCAGGTAACCGGGACGGCGAAGGTCACCCTGCGGGGCGGCATCACACTTAAACGTGGCAAGCGTCAGTTCAAGCTGCGCGGCCTGGTAATCAAGTCCAAGACGAAGCAGACCACGGTCAAAGGAAAGCTCGGAGGCAAGCTGACCACCGTGGCCAAGGTCGACGGCAAGTCAGCTGTCGACCCTGTGGCCGGCACGGTCGAGATCAGCAAAGGCAAGTTCTCCCTGGCCGGAAAGGCGATCAAGAAGGCGAAGAACAAGCTGAAGCTGAAGCAGGCGCCCAAAGGCACGATCGGCAAGATGGACCTCGGAGTCCAGGCGGCGTTCGAGGATCCGTACCTGGCCGAATGCGGGCTCGAAGCGGACACCAAAACGGCCGGAACCCTGCCGGCCGCGACTCCGCTGCCGGAGCTGAACGGCGCCGTCAGTTCGGCCGGGAATCCGATCACCTGGGGAGTCAAGTTGAGCCTGCGCGGCTACATCGCCGGGATCGGCAAAATAGTCGGCCTGGATGGCGCCGTGGTCAACAGGCTGCCCTTCCCCGGGCCGCCACCGACCGGCTTCACCTTTCCCGATGACGCCGAGTACGCCGCCAACGGTTCCGGCTCGGCCGACGACCAGGCGGTGCTGAACGGGTCCGGCTCGATTCTGTTCTGCAACGCACCCCACGGATTCCGGATCGTGCTGTCGAACCCGACGGTGGTGATTGATGGCGACAATTCACGACTGATCGCCGACGTGGATACCAACACGACCGATCTCGGCACCGGGATCAGCGATTGGATCCCGGCCCAGCGGATCGATTTCGCGAACCTGGATACGAGTTCGATCGTCCCCGAGACCGATGTCCCCGGCAAACAGACCTGGACTGGAGTTCCGACCAGCCTGACCGCGGCAGGGGCAGAGTCGCTCCGGCTCTGCGAAGGCAACCCCGGGCCCTGCACCTACATTGACGGCGCCGAATTCGACCCGATTACCGTGACCGTCAAGACGACTGGATGACCCGGCCGGCCCTGACCGACTCGAAGTCCCGCCCGGCCTTCTGGCTGACGGGGCTGCTCGCCGCGGCGCTGTTTGCGACCGGTCTGCTCGCCACCGCCCCGGCGGCCCCGGCGGCGCAGGCGCTCGTGCCCTGCGACCCGGTGAAGGGCGGCGAGGTCCTGATCGACGGTGAAGCGACGATTGTGCCCCAGGAAAAATTCCGCCGGAAGCTCAGGGGCCTGGGGCTGCGGCTGAGCACGGTTACACCGGCCAACAACTTCACCGGCCGGCCGACCTTTCCGGTGGAGAATCTGAACTTCGGCGGGGGCAGCAGTTCGCTCTACAGGGTGAAGCTGGCCGGTGGGATCAAGTTTTCCGACGGGATCGGCGGCCGGGTGCGGCTGAACAACCTGAAGGCCGTTCTGGAAAATGGCGACAAGTCATACGTGACCGCAAAGAAGGGGGCGAACAAGGTCCGGGTGTTTGATCTCCGTGGGGGCCGCCTGAAAGCAAAGCAGGAGGACGGAGAACTCAGGCTGACCGGAGCCCGGACCCTGCTGACCGGAGCCGGAGCCAGGTTTTTGCGCCAACGTCTCGAGATCGAGGCGAACGGTTCGAAGCGCAAGCCGCCGGCTCCGTTGCGCAAGGGCTCGCGATACGGCAAGATCACGATCTTTGCCTACCGCCAACTTGCCGCAAGCACCAACCCTGAGGGTGAGGCCCCGGTTCCGCCGCCCGAGATCGTCCGGCCGGAAACGGCTGTCTCGCTACTGTCAGCCAAGATAAAATGGCGGGTACGTGAGTCGTTCATTCAATATGTCGGCAGTGGCGACGGGACCAGGACGGAGGACGGCGCTTTCGGCGATCCGTCCGAGGTGATCGGTTCGGGCCCCCTCCTGACTTATGCGTTCAACTTTCCTTTCACAAGCGGATGGACCGACGAGCCTGGCGATTCTGCCGCGGTTTACGGCAGCGGCCTGGTCGGCTTCCGCTACTGCCAGAATACGATCAACTTCACTGTGAGCGATCCCGAAGTCGAACTGAATGGCGACTCCTCCCGGCTGATCTTCAGGGTCAACGGAATCGACGGTACGCCGTATCCGGACAGCCGGGCGGTCGTGGTGGACCTCAGGATGAGTCAGGCTGTCTCGGTGAGCACAGTCGGAGATACCACCAACTACACCGGGATCCCGGGCTACATCCCCGGGGAATCGACCGGTGTGTTTGCCGACATCTACCCGGCCGGAGTCGAGTTCGGATCAATCGACCTCGAGCTGACCAAAGGGCCGTGAGCGTCCGGGCCGCAGACCTTCCGGTCGCCCCCCGGGGCGGACGACGGCCTGCGTTCGCCGCTGTCACGATTCTCCTGCTCGCCCTGATCGGGCCCGGCTGGCTGGCCGCTTCCGATGCCGAGGCAAAGGGGGGCGAAGTCACCGTGAGGGCCGCCGGTGACAGCCCCGCTTCAGTCAGCGTCACGCTGAGTGAGCTCGGCGCCCCGGACGTCAACAACCGGGATTACCGGCTCCGGACCGGAAGCCGCAAGATCACCGGCCATTCGATCGCGAGGGTTCTCGAAGAGGCGGCCTCGAAGTCTGACGATATCGACATCGACCGGATTCCCTACGTTGAAGTGGACCGGGTCGGCGCCGGTGCCCCGATCAGCCTCACCTCGCGGCAGATCAACTCTCCCGGGGCATTCGCCGACGGCCCCCCGGTCTTCTTCGAAGAAGACGGGGCCACCGTGTTCGTCAAACCGGGCAGCGGCAGCGGGAGCGGTTCGACAGTCCGTTTCGCCAACGCGCCGATCGGAGTCACGATCGGCGTCGCCGATGATCTCGCGGTCGGCCTGGAGGCTTCGTCGCGCCAGGTTGATGCCGGAGATTCAGTCAGGTTCCGGGCGACCGTTGAAGACCCTCCGTCAGGACAGGCGCTCGAGTACCGCTGGAGTTTCGGCGACGGGCGCTCCAGGGCCAGCTCGAAAGCATCGGTCACCCATACCTACGGTAAAAAGGGCAGCTATCTGGTCGTCGTTACGGCTACCGCGGGCGGCGCCAGCGGACAGGGGTCGGGGGCCGTCGAGGTCGGCAAGGACGAGCCGAAGAAGAATTCCGGGAAGAATTCCGGGGATGACGGGACCGGGGGAGGGGCCTCCGGTGGCTCAGGCTCCGGCAGCGGCTATCCGTACGAGGGCTCCTACGGTGGCAGTGGCTACGGGGCCGACTACGGAGCCCCGGGAGACTACGGCTACGACTACGGAACGTCCCAGCCGGGCAATCCGGTGTACCCGGCTGCGCCGCCGGCGGCAAATACTCCGTTGCCGCAGACCGCACCGCCGGCACCGGTCGACGACGGATTGACCCCGGTCTCGGGCGAGCTGGTTTCTGGGACGGCCCCGGCCCCGGTGGCGACGATACCGCCCCCCGGCGGGGGAGACACGATCATCGAACCGGCGGCTCCGGCTTCAGATCCGGCCGGCATTCCGAGTGCAGTCTGGATGATCGGCGGCGCCCTGTTCCTGGTGGCACTGGGCGGACTATCCGAGATCCGTGCCTTTTCGCGCTTCCAGGGCTGACCCCGGACAGCCCGGGTTCAGCCGCGGCTGAGAATCTGCGAGCCGCCGGTGATCGCGTCGGAGCCGTCGGGGAAGCGGATCCAGGCCTTGTTGGTCCCGTCGTAGTCCGGGGCCCAGAGGATCAGCGTCGCTTCGCCGCGGCCGTTGACCTCGCAGCGTTCGTCGCCCTCGGAGTCGAGTCCCCGCCAGATCCGCACAAACGGGTTGTTTTCCCACTCGGCCCCGATCGTGCTCGGTCCCCGGTGGCCGGGGTGGATCCTGGTCTCGGGCGGAAGCGTCATCAAGCGCTCCATTATCGAATGCTTCAGATCCGCGAAACCGGTGGCACCGGGGGCCATCGTCCCTCCGACCGTCCCCTTGAAAATCACGTCGGCCGTGATCACGTCGGTTCCGTTGAACAGGAAAGCGTGGTGGCCGGCCGCGTGCCCGGGCGTGAAGATCGCTTCGATTTTGAGATCCCCGCTCCGGACGACCTCGCCGTCGTCCAGATGCCGGTCGACCGGGAAGTCGACCCTGTCGGCTGTAATCTCGTGAGCCAGAACCGGCAATTCCCTTTCCCTGGCCAGATCTCCAAGGCCGACTACGTGATCCAGGTGGTCGTGGGTCAGCAGGATGTGGGTCAGATCAGTGCCTTCACGATCGGCCCGCTCCAGCAGCGGCTCGATCACGCCGTTGCCGTCGACCAGGACGCCCTTTCCGCCCGGTTCGTCGACCACCAAATATGCGTTGGATAGCCAGTCTGCCTGTTCAACTCGCTGAAGAATCATTGTTCCCTTTCATTTCGCTTTGGTCCCGGCCGTGGAGTATCTGCGTGATCCCGGGATCGGTCAACTGAACGCGATCACGCTGCGGATACCGTCCTGGGCTTCCATCAGCTCGAAGCCGCGGTTCACTTCTTCGAGGTTCAGCTTGTGGGAGAGAAACGGGTCGACGTTGATCTCACCGGCCAGATAGCGGTCGATCAGCTCCGGTACCTGATCCCGCCCCTTGACCCCGCCGAATGAGGACCCGGCGACCCGGCGACCGGTGATCAGCAGCCGGGGGACGATGTCGAGGGTCTCGCCCTTGCCGGCGACCCCCGCGATCGTGCAGAGCCCCCATCCCATCCGGGCGGCCTCGACCGCCTGCTCCATCACCTGGACCAGGCCGGTCGCCTCGAAGGTGTAGTCGGCGCCGAGGCCCCCGGTCATTTCGAGGATCCGCTCGACCGGATGCTCGTCAGCCCTGAGCAGGTCGGTCGCCCCCTGTTCGCGGGCCATCTCGAGCCGCCCGTCGGAGAGATCGGCACAGATGATCCGCTCGGCCCCCTGCAGCCGGCAGCCGGCGACCGCGCCGAGGCCGACCATGCCCGCCCCGAAGACGGCGCAGGTCGAACCGGGCTCCACCTTGGCCGTGTACATCGCCGCGCCGAGACCGGTGGAAAGGCCGCAGGCAAAAAGGCAGGCCCGCTCGGCCGGGGCCTCGGGGTTGACTTTGGCCAGGGCGATTTCCGGCATCACCGTGTACTCGGCGAAGGTCGAGGTGCCCATGAAGTGCCGGATCGGCTCGCCGTCCCGGGACAGGCGGGTGCTTCCGTCCGGGAGGTGCCCCAGGTTCTGCTGTTCACGTATCGCCAGGCAGAGGTTGGTCCGGGGGTCCCGGCAGTGCTCGCACTCCCGGCACTGGGGCGAAAAGAGCGTGACCACGTGGTCGCCGGGGGCGAGCGAGTCCACGCTGGCCCCGATCGCCTCGACCACGCCGGCTCCCTCGTGTCCGAGGACCGTCGGGGCGTAGCCGGAGGGATCCGCGCCGGATGCGGTGTAGAGATCGGTATGGCAGACCCCGCAGGCCTCGAGCCGGACCAGGACTTCACCGGCCTTCGGCTCGGCGAGGTCGATCTCCTGCACCTCGAGGGGTTGCCCGAACTCCTCCAGGACCGCCGCACGCATCTTCATTTCCCGATCCTATCCGGGGCGGTGCCCACGGCGGCAGGCGGGGCCGGATATGGCGCGGGGGGTGAGCGGCCGCGAGCGGAGCCGGGGCGACCCCGGGGTCCGTTCGCGGCCCGCCGCTACTTGATGAAGAGCATCTCCGAGTACTTCGGCAGCGGCCAGAGGTCGTCGGCGACGATCTTCTCCAGCTGGTCGGCGACCACGCGGACCTCATGCATCGCGGCCAGCTGGTGGTCGCGCGCATAGACCGCAAGGTCGAGGCCGTCGTCTTCTATGCCTTCCGGGTAGAGGTTGGCCGATTCGAGCGCCATGGTCTTCTCGATCAGGCCTTCGAGCAGCTCGCGGCTCTCGGCCTCGAGCGCACCGGAACCGCCTGCGTCGGTCAGCGCCAGGTGGCGGAGCGTGGCCGGGATGATCATCGTGCGGGCAATTGATGCCGCGGTCTCCGCCTCGATATTCGCGTTGATCGCGTACTGCTCGATCCAGACGTCGTAGCGGGACTCCAGCTCCCGTTCGGAAAGCACATTGTATTCGTCGAAAACCTCGACCGTTGACGGAGTGATCACCTCGGGCAGGGCGTCCGGGGTGGTCTTGAGGTTCTTCAGACCACGCCGGGCCGCCTCCTTCTCCCACTCCTCGGAGTAGTTGTCGCCGCTGAAGCAGATCTGCCGGTTGGCCAGGTAAGACTCCCTGACCACGGTCGCCACAGCGGTCGGCAGATCGTCGGTTCCGATCGACTCGAGCTTGCCGCTGAGGTCGTCGATGGCCTCGGCGACGATCGTATTGAGGACCGTATTGGTGAATGCGAGCGACATGCTCGACCCGAGCGCCCGGAACTCGAACTTGTTGCCGGTGAAGGCAAAAGGCGAGGTCCGGTTGCGGTCGCCACCGTGAAGGGCCAGCGGCGGCAGAACCTCGGTCCCGAGGTCGAGCACCGCTTCGGGGATCGCCGCCTCGCCGGATCCACGGGCGATCGTGTCGAAGATCTCTTCCAGCTGGCCGCCGAGGTAGATCGAGATGATCGCCGGCGGGGCCTCGTTGGCTCCGAGGCGGTGATCCTGCCCGATGTTGGCGACGCTCGCCCTGAGCAGGCCCTGGTGTCGGTTCACCGCCTGGATAACCGCCGCACAGAAGAAGAGGAAGTCGAGATTCTCGGCCGGAGTGTCACCCGGCTCGAGCAGGTTGTGGCCGGTATCGGTACCCATCGACCAGTTGTTGTGTTTGCCTGAGCCATTCACTCCGGCGAACGGCTTTTCGTGAAGCAGGCAGACCAGCCCGTACTTGCGGGCGATGTTCTGCATCACCTGCATGAGCAACTGCTGGTGATCGGAACCGACATTCGAGTTCTCGAACATGGGGGCGATCTCGTATTGCGCCGGCGCGACCTCGTTGTGGCGGGTCTTGATCGGCACACCGAGCTTGGCCAGCTCCTGTTCGGTCTCCAGCATGCAGGCGAGCACGCGTTCCGGGATCGCACCGAAATAGTGGTCGTCGAGCTCGTGTCCCTTGGCCGGCTGGGCGCCGAACAGGGTCCGGCCGGTCGTGACCAGGTCGGGCCGGGCGAAGTAGTACTGCTCGTCGATCAGGAAGTACTCCTGCTCCGGTCCCACCGTGGTCGTCACCCGCTGTGAATCCTCGTCACCGAGCAGGCGCAGCGCCCTGACCGCGGTCTTCGAGAGGGCATCCATCGAGCGCAGCAGCGGGATCTTGGCGTCGAGTGCCTCGCCGGTCCAGGAGGCGAACGCGGTCGGAATGCAGAGCAGTGACCCATTCGGGTTGTCGAGCACGAAGGCCGGGCTGGTCGGATCCCAGGCGGTGTAACCGCGGGCCTCGAAGGTCGCCCGGATTCCGCCGGTCGGGAAGGACGAGGCATCGGGTTCGCCCTGAATCAGCTCGGTCCCCTTGAACTTGGCGATCGAGCCACCTTCCGAAGTGGGGTCGAAGAACGAGTCGTGTTTTTCGGCGGTCAGTCCGGTCAGCGGCTGGAAGACGTGGGTGTAGTGGGTCGCGCCCTTTTCGAGCGCCCACTCCTTCATCGCGTCCGCGACGGCATCGGCCAGTTCAACGTCGAGGGCCTCGCCACGGTCCAGCGTACGCTGGAGCCGGGTGAATGCTTCTGCCGGGAGACGCTCGCGCTGGGTGGCAACCGAGAAGACGTTGCTGCCGAAGACGACATTTTCGTCACGGGTCAGGTCGGTAGGTTCGACCCCGCCGTTCGGTGCCCACTGGGCGGCCGTTACGTTCTTCTGGCGGATAGGTGTCATGTGCTGCGGTGCCTCCTGGTTGGCGAGGTTGAACTGGATATGAAATTACGGCTACCTAGGCTAGGGATGATCCGTCGGCCGAGCCTTGTACCGGAGGCTAAGGTTAGTTGAGGCCCGTCGTCCTGTGGTACATGACCAGGGCCGGTCCGTCGGCGGACTGATCGGACGAACGAGCCGTCCCGCGGCCCGGACCGGGAGTCCTGCATGATTGTGTGCAGCAGCTCACGGAACAATCGCTTAGAACTCATGTTATGGTTCCTGACGATAACCAGTGCCTAATTCCCGGTGAGTCGATCTCCGGGGAGCGGGGGACCCAATGGGACACACAGGTCCCGGGGGCGAATCGGATGACATTCCGTAGCGCGACTCTTTCAGCGCGAGCCCGTCAGCTAACCCCGCCGGCTTTCGAAAGAGAGGCGATTTGATGTTCACGGCAGTTTTTCGATCATGGCCGGGCGCCGGTCTGGCCCTGCCCGTTTTGACGTTGGCCACAGCGGTGCTCGCGCTGTCCGCCTCCCCGAATCCGGCGGCGGCCGCCGATCCGGCCCCGCAAGGCGCGGCCGGATCGTCTGCGGGATCGGGTGAAGCCCGGGTTTCCGGCAGTCAGGCCTCCGGAGGCGGCCTGGTCATCCCGGGCGATCCCAGGATCGACGACGTCGTCTGTATCCGCCAGTGTGTGTCCGCTCACCGGGCGACTCCCGGGGCGACGGTCCGGATCTCCGGAGGAAACCTCGACCGCGTCAAGCGGGTTGTCTTTCCGGGCAGGTCGAAGCGGATCAAGGTCCGATACAGGAGCCGCTCCCGAGTCCGGATTCAGGCGGTCGTACCGAAAAAGGCCGACGACGGACGTCCGTTCGTCGTCGATTCGCTGGGCTCGACCTCAAACCGGTCGCCGCGCCAACTCGAGGTGCTTCCGGTCAGCCGGATCCCGGTCGAAGTCTTCCCGGTGCGGGGTCCTCACAACTACGGCAGCTCCGGGGCGAAATTCGGCGCCGGACGCACCGGCTATTCCCATCAGGGGCAGGACATCATGGCCGCCTGCGGGACCAGGCTCGTCTCGGTCAAGCGGGCCCGGGTCGTCTTCAACAAGTACCACAGCGCGGCCGGCAACTACGTGGTCCTGAAGAATCTCGGGACCAATACCTACTTCGCCTACATGCACCTGAGGAAGCGGTCCACGCTCCGGGTGGGCCAGAAGATCGGTGCGGGGACCCCGGTCGGGCGGGTCGGCGAGACCGGAAGAGCCTACGGCTGCCACCTTCATTTCGAGTACTGGGTCGGCCCCTGGCAGACAGGCGGCCGGCCGATCAACCCGCTGCCGTACCTGAAGTCCCTGTAGACAGGAGCGCGGGTCCGATCGCACCTCCCGGCCGGCGGCCGGGTTACTAGGCTGATCCGATCCGGCCGGACCGGGGGCCGCCTTGATCGCGCCTCCCGGTTCGCTAAAGCAGCGTTCACACCCGTCAGGGCAGGTAAGCCGATTTGAACCGATACTGGAAGTCAGCTCTCTTAATCGCCCCGCTGGTCCTCGCCCACCTGCTGCCCGGTTTCCCGGGGGGCGGTCCATCAGGGCCGGATCGGGCGATCGCGATGAAGTCCCCGGGACCGGGGCCACGGGTGAAGATCCTCACCACCGGCCAGCTGAGAATGGTGCGGAAGCGGGTAATCCGGGTCCGGGTGAAAAGCAGCCACCGGGGCCGGATCAAGGTGCGCGGCCTCTCGTCCACCTTCGACACCAACGGCAAACTCAGGCGGCTCACAAAAAGGGCCCATCCGAAATTCAAGCGGGGAGGCGGGAGCCGGGTGGTCAAGCTCAGGCTCGGACAGTCAGGACTGAAGTCCGTCAGGAGCTGCGAGAACCGGGAAATCCAGGTGAGGGCCGGCAGATCCAGGAGCGAGATCAAGTCGATGGTCCGTCAGACCACGGGGTGCGCCCCCCGTGAGATCGATCTCGACCGGGCGGAGTTCTGCAACTTCATCGCGGTCCCGGACCCGGTCAACTGCATGAATCCGTTTCCGGACAACTACTACACGACCGGCGACGAGACGACCGGGACCGGCCGGCGGATCGACTTCAGCCCCGAGGCGATGCCCGGCAACGGAAGCGGTGTCCGGATCAAGACGACGCCGTACAACCGCAGCGACGGTTTCAGCCCCGGGCAGACGGTCGTCGTCCGGATCCCCCGGCTGGACAACGCCGCGGCGCTCCTGCAGACGGATCCGGTAGGCCTCGCCGACCCCGGCGAATACCTGAAGCCCGACGCTCCGGTCCTGGTGCAGAACGCCAAGACGGGCGAGCGCCACCCGGTCTGGGCTGAACTCGATTCGAGGGCGAACGGGCCGGATCAGACCAACCTCCTGATTCACCCGATGGTCAATCTCGACCCGGGTACCCGCTACATCGTCGTCCTGAGAAATCTCAAGGGCGCCGGCGGCAATCCGATTCCTCCGCCGGAAGGCTTTCGTTACTACCGCGATTCGCTGCCGAGCAGAGAGACCGCGATCAATATGCGGCGCTCCCGTTACGAGGAGATCTTCCGCCGGCTTCGCAGGCGGGGCATCGATCGCCGCGATCTCTACCTCGCCTGGGATTTCAAGGTGGCCGGCGTCGCAAACACGACCAGCCGGGCTCTCTCGATGCGGGACCAGGCCTTCGCCGGGCTCGGTGATACGAACCTGTCCGACCTGAGGATCGCCCCCGGGTCGGCCGCTCCGGCCTTCGTGGTCGACGATCCGGGGCTTCCGCCGTCCGCGTCCGTGCCCCGCCTCATCAAAGGCCACTTCGAGGTGCCCTGTTTCATGACCGACCCGGGGGCCGGCGGGCGCTGTGCCACCGGAGCACGGCTCGAACTTGATCCCGACGGAGAGCCGGTCGTCACCGGCACCTACAAGGCCAACTTCGAATGCAGCGTCCCGGAGTCGGTCGGGGCCGCCCCGGCGGCTCCTCCGGGACGGGCGCTGCTCTACGGCCACGACCTGATGGGCACGATCGGGCAGGAAATCGACGCCGAGCCACAGCGTGAACTGGCCAGCGGCTTCGACTTCGTGATCTGCGGGACCGATCAGATCGGGATGTCGGCCGGCGACACGGCGACCGTCGCCGGGTCATTTCAGGAGCTGTCCGGTTTCCCGCGGGTCGTCGACCGCCTCCAGCAGGGGATGCTGAACGAGCTGCTGCTGGCCCGACTGATGATCCATCCGGACGGCCTGGTCAGCGACGACGCATTTCGGGTCGGCGGGGTCTCCACCGGTGAGCCGGTGATCGACACCACCACTGAACGGGCTTACTACCGGGGCAATGGTCAGGGCGGGATCGTCGGGGGCGCCCTGACCGCGCTCGCCCCCGACTTCGACCGGGCGGCGCTCGGAGCCGGCGCGGTGAACTACTCGTCGCAACTGGACCGTTCGACGGCCTGGGAGGCGTACTCGGCGATACTCGATTCGAGCTACCCCGACCAGGTCAGCCGGCCGCTGATCCTCGGGATTCTCCAGATGCTCTGGGACCGGGGCGAAGCCGGCGGATATGCGGGCCGGATGACCGGCAACCCGCTACCGGACACTCCGGATCACGAGGTCCTGATCGATGTGGCCTTCGGCGACCACCAGGTCAGCAACTGGCAGTCGAATGTCCTGGCGCGCTCGGTCGGTGCCCGCGCGGTCAGCCCCCTGCTCGATCCCGGCCGCTGGCCCCGGGTGGACGGTCAATGGGGCCTCGACTCCGTTTCTGCCTATCCGTTCGCCGGTTCGGCGACTGTCTACTTCGACAGCGGCCCGCTCAGAATCGACCCCGACGAGCCCGGCCGGCTGATCGGCACCTATCCGCCGCCGCAGGTAAATCAGCCGCCGGATGCCGGCTTGGATCCCCACGAAGACCCGAGCCGGGCGGCCGCCGACCAGATGACGGTCTCGGCCTTCCTCGCACCCTCCGGAAAGGTGATCGACGCCTGCGGCGCAAGCCCCTGTTACTCCGGCGGTTTTGGCGCACCCTGACTGACCTGCTTCAGGAAACCGGACCGCAACGGATTCCGCTGCCTGCTCAGGTAGCATCATCAAATCAGGAAGGAGGCTCCAACGGTGGGGAGATCTACCGGGTAGCTCAGATTGACGTCAGCCAATCCAGCAAAACCTAGCCGTGCGAAACGCGGCGGCAGTTCGACTCTGCTCAGAGCGGTGTTTCTGGGTGCTCTCGTTTGTGTGGTTGTGCTGCTCGGTTTCCTGATCTTCGGTGGCAACGGCGGCTACAAGTACAAGCTCGAATTTCAGACCGCGGGTCAGATAGTTTCCGGCAACCAGATACTGGTCGGCGGTCACCCGATCGGCACGGTCGATTCGGTCGAACTGAACGCGAAGAACCTGGCCGAAATGGAGATCACGGTCGACCAGCCTCTTCACCAGGGCTCGACCGCGATCATCCGGAAGAGTTCGCTTTCCAGCGTTCACAACCACTACGTGTCGATGTCTCCGGGCCCCGACAACCTGCCATTGATCCCGGAAGGAACGACTCTGGGCGGGGACCAGACGACCACGGCGGTCGAACTCGACCAGGTCTTCGACGTCTTCGACGAGAAGACCCGGAAGGGATGGTCGAACTGGATCCGGGGGACCGCCGCGATCTACGCCGGCGAAGCGGCCGAAGGCGCGAACAAGACCTTCAAGTACAGCGGACCCGCTTTTTCCAGCACCCAGAGGCTGATGGCCGAGTTGTCCGACCAGGACGCCGGACTCGACAAGTTCGTCAAGAACACCTCGGGCCTGGTCACTACTCTGGCCGGCGAGTCGGACTCGCTCACCGAACTGGTGAGCAACGCCAACACGGCCCTGGGCGCGATCGCCAGCGAAAACGAGTCACTCTCGCTCGCCCTCCAGGAGTTGCCGCCGACCCTGCGCCAGGCGAACACGACCCTGGTCAACCTGCGATTCGCCCTCGACGACCTGCGGCCGTTTGTCGCCGCAACCGGTCGCGGTGCCGACGCCGGTCTGGCCAAATTCCTGCGTGACGACCTGCGGCCGGTCCTGGTCAGGGCCAAGCCGGTCTTCTCGGATCTGGCGACCGCCGCCTCGAAGCCCGGCGCCAACAATGACCTGAACGCTGTGTTCGATTCGCTGAAACCGCTTCACAGAGTCGCCGAGCCTTCGGTGGACGCCGTGGTCGGGGCTCTGGACGCCAGCCAGGAAGACACTGCAGAGCTCCGGGCCTACGCACCGGACGTGCTGGACGCTTTCGCCAAGCTCGGCGCGATTTCCGGCAACTATGACGCCAACGGGCACTACGCCCGGGGCCGTCAGTTGGCCAGCCCGCTCTACCAGATCAACGGGAACTCGATCGACCCGAATTCGGGTGCCGTATACGGCGGGCTCGACTTCCTGACCAGCATCGCCCGTTGTCCCGGTGGCTCGACCCAGCCGATCGCCGGATCCAATCCCTTCCTCGATGACGGCAACCTCGTGGGCAAGTGCGACCCCGGGCAGGTGCCACCCCCGTGATCAGAAAAGTGATCATCATCGGGCTGGCGATCGTCGCGGTGATAGCCGTGATCCTCCTGGTCAGCAGCTGTCGCAGCAGCGAAAACGACTACGAAGTCCGGGCCGTGTTCGACAACGGTTCGTTCGTGGTGACCGGAGAGGACGTCCGCGTGGCCGGGGCCAACGTCGGCAGTATCGAGGCGGTCGATGTATCGCAGCCCGGCGAGCAGGTGTCATACGTGCCCGGCCGAGAGGACCAGCCCGGCAAGGCGATCGTGGTCATGAACATCACCGACAGCGGGTTCCAGGACTTCCGCGAGGACGCCTCCTGCATCATCCGGCCACAGTCACTGATCGGCGAGAAATTCATCGACTGCTCAGTCACCCAGCCCCGTCCGGTCGGGACTCAGCCGCCACCCGAGCTGGAACAGATCCCGGACGGTGAACCCGGAGCCGGCCAGTACCTCCTGCCGCTCGAAAACAACGGCATGACGGTTGACCAGGACCTGGTCAACAACATCCAGAGGTTGCCCTACACCCAGCGGCTCCGGATCATCCTGAACGAGCTCGGTGTAGGCCTGGCGACCAGGGGCCCCGAGCTGAACGAGACGATCACCAGGGCGAACCCCACCCTGATGGAGGTCAACCGGGTTCTCAGGATCCTCTCCGACCAGAACAGGAAGCTTGCCCAGCTGGCCGAAGACGGCGATACAAACCTCACCCCGCTTGCCGAGAAGCGGCGCAACATCATCGGCTTCATGGAGGGCGCGGCTTTCACCGCCGCGGCCTCCAACGAGCGCGGCGAGGACGTGCGTAACGGCCTGCGGGAGCTGCCGGCCACCCTGCGCGACCTGCGCTCCACCTTCAACGCGCTCGGCACCTTCTCCGATGCCACCCTGCCGGTCATGGAGAGCCTCCTGCCGAATGTCAAGGAGATCAGCGAGGTCACCACGAAACTGGGGCCGTTCGCCGACGCGGCCGAGATCTCGATCAGCAGCCTCGGCAAGGCGACTCGCACCGCCGGTCCGGACCTGGTGGCGTCGCAGCCGATAATCGAGAAGCTCGGCAAGCTGTCCAACAAGGCCCTGGAACCCAACACCGACCTCAATTTCCTGCTCCAGAGCACCCGGCAGGCAGATGGATTCAACAACCTGATGCGCCTGTTCTACACCGTGGGCGGCTCGCTCAACGGCTACGACCAGTTCGGTCACTACCAGCGGACCAATATTCAGGTCTCCGGCTGCGTCGAGTACGTCACCTTCGCCTTCGGCGGCTGTGAGGCCCAGTGGTCATTCTCGGACGCGACCGCGAGTCAGCTCAACGCTGCTCTTCCCGACCTGAAGAAGCAGAACCCGAGCGGGGGAGTGGCGCCCGGCGATCTGCTCGATCCCGGCGCAACCACCGGCGACAGCGGGGCCACCGGGGACACGGGGGACACCGGGGCGACCGGAGATACCGGTGTGACCGGCACCGGACCGTCCGACCAGGGCGCGACCGGTGCCGACGGCGGCCTGACCGGACCCGACGGAGTCCTCGATTCCGGAGTCACCGGCGATGAGGCGCTGAGCGGTGCCGCCGATCCCTCCGGACAGGGCAGTGCCGGACGAAGGCGGGAGCCTGCCGGATCGAGCGACGCGACCGCCGAGGCGGCCAGACTCGACAACCGCATGTCAATCCTCGACTACCTCCTGGGCCAGTAATGAAGAGCCGGCGCAATTCGAGAATTTCAGCCAGCCCGATGCTGGTCGGCGCGGTCACGGTCCTGATCCTGGTGGTCGGTATCTTCTACTCCTATAACGCCAACTCGGGCCTGCCCTTCGTCCCGACCTACAAGATCAAGGCCGACCTGCCGAACGGCTCCTCGATAGTCAAAGGCAACGAAGTGAGGATCGCCGGAGTCCGGGTCGGCGTGGTCAGTGACGTCAAGGCCGAGCAGCTCGAGAGCGGATCGACGTTTGCGCAACTCGATCTCAGCCTCGACAAGAATTACGAGCCGATCCCCGACAACTCGACCATTACGGTCAGGCAGCGCTCGGCCCTGGGACTCAAGTACCTGTTGCTGACTCCCGGCGACTCCGACCAGGGCCTCGATCCGGGCGGAACGATCCCGCTGAGCCAGGTAACGCCGCAGGTAGTCGACCAGGACGACGTCTGGAACATGTTCCAGGCGCCTGTCCGGCGGGCGATCCAGAAAGACCTGCTCGAATTCGGAGGAATGTTCGCTGCCCGGGGAAGCGCGATCAACCGGATACTCGGTCAGTTGCCGCCGCTGCTGAAGCTGGCCAAACCGGTCGCCCGCAACCTGGCCTCCGACGAGACAGATCTGAACGGGTTCATCAACGGCCTGAGCCAGGCCGCGGCCGAGGTGGCTCCGGTGGCCCAGCAGCAGGCCGATCAATTCGTTGCTCTCGATACCACCTTCTCCGCCCTGGCCGCCGTTGCCCGTCCCTACATCCAGGATTCGATCACCGAGGGCTATCAGGCCGAACTCGTCACCCAGCGCGAAGGCCCGAGGATCCGGCCGTTCCTCTACTCGACGGCCAGGTTCATGCGGGCGCTGCTTCCCGGGGCCGAGGCACTCGGTGAAAGCGCTCCGATTATCAACAAGTCTTTTGATATCGGGATTCCCGTACTGACCAGCAGTCCCCAGCTCAACGACGAACTGGCACCGACTGCGCGATCACTGATGCTTTTCGGCGAAAGCACCTCGAACAACGCCGGCATCGACGCCCTGATCGACACCCAGGAGATCCTGCAGCCGCTGCTCTCGCACGTGGCACCTGCCCAGAACGTCTGCAACTACCTGGCGCTGCTGCTGCGAAATGCCCAGGAGTTCTCTTCGACCGGCAACTCGACCGGTCTCTGGGCGAGAGTTGTCACTGTGCTGCCTCCGCCTGGTCCCAACGGCCTGGGCACGCCGTCCGCCGCGCCGGCGAATGGACCCGGGGTCAACTACCTGCGTTACAACCCGTATCCGAACACCGCCTCGCCGGGCCAGACCAGAGAGTGCGAGGCCGGCAATGAGCCGACCACGCTCCCGCCGAACCAGATCATCGGCAATTACCCGGGCAACCAGGGCATCGAGACCAACCTGCAGTCGCAAAAACAGCTGAACTGGGGCAAGTAATGGAGCACTTGCGAAAGACTTCCCGCTACAACCAGCAGTTCTTCCGGGACTGGGGAGGGCCGGGTCCGCTTTTCTTTGGCGTGATCGCGGTCGTGTTCATGGTCGCCGCCCTCTGGCTGGCCTTCACCAAGACGATTCCGTTCGACAGCCCGGGGTATCAGGTCAAAGCGACCTTCTCGAACGCGATCAACATCGCGCTCAAATCGCCGGTCCGCATCTCCGGCATAAACGTCGGCGAGGTGACCGAAGTTGAAGGCAGCGGTGACAATACGGTGGTCACCTTCACGGTCGACGGAGAAGGCCGCCCGGTTCGCGAGGACGCGGCCGCCCGGATCCGGCCCCGGCTCTTCCTCGAGGGAAACTGGTTCATCGACCTCGACCCCGGAACGCCGGAGGCGGAGGAGATCCCCGACGAGGGCATGATCCCCGTTTCGAGGACTTCGACCAGTGTGCAGATCGACCAGATCGTCACCACTCTGCAGACCCCCCAGCGGGCCGAACTCCAGCGGCTGCTGAGCGGTCTCGGCACCGGCCTCAACAGCGAGCCGACCCCGGCACAGGATCTGACTTTCGAGCCATTCGTCAAGGGACTGACCGGCGGCGAGGCCCTGAACTTCTCCTACCGGAAAGGGGAGACGGCGGCGCGAGGGACCGCGGTCGTCAACGCCGCCCTGCTCGGCAAGCAGCCACACGATCTCGGCAACCTCCTCAGGGGGCTGAGCCGGGTGTCGGGGACCCTGAACGAGCGCGAGGGCGATCTCATCGGCCTGATCAACAACCTCCGGATCGTCACGGGAGCCCTCGCCGCTGAGCAGGGCAACCTTCAGTCGACCATCAGGCTGCTCGGTCCGACCCTGCAGACGGCTCGCCGCTCGCTGACCAGCCTCAACGATTCACTTCCGGCCGTACGGGGCTTTGCGGTTGCGAGCACTCCGGGCCTGAACGAGGTGCCGCGCACGATCCGGGTGGTCACCCCGTACACCGACCAGCTGAAGCCACTGCTCACTGAGAGAGAGCTCGGTGGTCTGGCCAAGCTGATCAAGCAGGGTGCTCCGTCCTCGGCCGAATCGCTCAACTCGACCCTCCAGCTCCTGCCGGAGCTGCAGGACTACGGTCTCTGCGTGAGCGGCAACCTGGTGCCCACCGGCCAGCAGGTCATCCAGGACGGCGCTCATGGAAATGGCCAGAGCGCTCAGCGCGAGTTCCTCTACGCGGCGGTGAACGTGGCCGGCGAATCACAGAGCTTCGACGGCAACGGTCCCTACCTCCGGATTCAGCCCGGCGGAGGTCCGCTCGACATCAAGACCGACGACCCGAACGCCACCCTGCCGACCGACAAGGTTCTCTATGGCGGGGCCGAGGCTCCTCCCCAGGGAACCTCGCCGGTACTGAGCGGAATGCCACCACTCAACGGCGATCAGCCCTGCTACACGCAGGATGTGCCCGATCTGAACGGCCCGGCGGCCGGACCCGGCCCGCCCAACCCCGAGGTGTACACACCGTGAAACGAGCAATAAAAGACCATATCGGCGACTTTCTGGCGATCGCCGGCGTCATGGTGCTTGCCCTGGCGGTCCTGCTGCTGATCCTCGCCAACCAGAGGGCGGCGCTGCCCTCCTGGGTGCC
>JAENXK010000089.1 GCA_016649615.1 Thermoleophilia bacterium | reverse complement strand
TCCGCCTCGGGCTTCGCGTCCGCCTCGGGCTTCGCTTCAGACTCTGCCTGCGCCTTGCCGCCGGGATCGGTCTTCTTTGCTTCCTCTTCCTGGGTGGCCTCCCTGGCCGCCTCTTTGGACGGGCCGAGCAGCATGCTCATGTTGCGACCCTCCTGGAGTGGCTTTGATTCGATCACAGCCAGACCGTCCAGGTCTTCAAACAGCCGCTGGAGCAGAGCGCGCCCCCGGTCGGGGTGGGCCTGCTCACGTCCGCGGAACATGATCGTCACCTTGACCTTGTCGCCACCCTTGAGAAAGCGGGTGACGTGGCCTTTCTTGGTGTTGTAGTCGTTGTCGGCGATCTTCGGCCGCAGCTTGATTTCGCGGACGTTTACCTGAGTCTGATGCTTGCGGGCGGCCTTGGCCTTCTGGTCCTGCTCGTATTTGTACTTGGAGTAGTCGAGCAGGCGGGTGACCGGAGGCTTCGCCCCGGGAGCGACCTCGACCAGGTCGAGGTCGGCCTCGCGGGCCATCTCGCGGGCATCGTCTGTGTTGACGATCCCGACCTGCTCGCCGTCGGCTCCGATCAGCCGTACTTTGGGCACGCGGATCCGCTCGTTGACACGAGTCGAGTCCCGTTCTGGCGGTCGCCGATCGAACCTGCGCGGAATCGGCACTAGATAACAGCCAAGGGGAGACTCAAGCGGACGAGGGGACCGGAGTTGATGGCACAGGCGTGCCGGTCGGCGCGCAATTCTGTTTCGTGCGGCGGATCAAGTGTCAAGCAGCATACAGAACTTTTCGACATCCATTGATCCGACCTCGCCATCCTCGTGGGAGCGCACGGCGATTTCGCCGGCTTCGACCTCGCGATCCCCGACCACCAGCATGAAGGGATACCGGCCCAGTTCGGCCGCCCGGATCTTCTTGCCGACCGACTCCGAGCGCTCCTCGACCTTGACCCGGACCCCGGCCGCCCGCAGGTCCTCGGCGACCTCGTTCGCGTAGGTGATGTGACGGTCGGCCACCGGCACGATCATCGCCTGAACCGGGGCGAGCCAGACGGGGAAGCGGCCGGCGTAGTGCTCGATCAGAATCCCCGCAAACCGCTCCATAGAACCGAGCAGCGCTCGGTGGATCATCACCGGGCGGTGACGCTCATCCTCGGCTCCGGTGTAGGTGAGGTCGAAGCGCTCGGGCATCTGAAAGTCCAGCTGGCAGGTACCGAGCTGCCAGGACCGTCCGAGCGCATCGGTTACGTGAAAGTCGATCTTGGGGCCGTAGAAGGCTCCGTCGCCCGGGTTGATCGTGTACTCGCGGCCCTGGCTGTCCAGGGCGCCCTTCAGCATCGCTTCGGCCCGTTCCCACTGCTCGGCCGAACCCATCGCCTTTTCGGGCTTTGTCGAGAGCTCGACCTTGACGTCCTCGAATCCGAAGCGGCCGTAGAGCTCGTCGATCGCCTCGCAGATCTCGGTCACCTCGTCCTCGATCTGGTCTTCGGTGCAGTAGACGTGGGCGTCATCCTGGGTGAAAGCCCGGACCCGCAGCAGCCCGTGCAGAACTCCCTCCCGCTCGTTACGGGTGACCATTCCGAATTCGGCAAGCCGCAGGGGAAGATCGCGATAAGAGTGGCGGTCCGCTCCGTAAACGAGGCAGGCGCCGGGGCAGTTCATCGGTCGCAGTGCAAAGCGACGCTCGTCGACCTCCATGAAATACATGTCGTCGACGTAATTCTCCCAATGGCCGGAGCGATGCCACAGCGCCTCGTCCATCACCTGAGGAGTCGCGATCTCCTGGTATCCGCGACGGTCGAGCTGTTCACGGACTTCCTTTTCGATCAGACCCAGCAGGACGGTCCCGTTCGGCAGCCAGAAAGGCATTCCGGGAGCCTCATCGCGGAGCATGAACAGGTCGAGCTGGGGTCCGAGCCGGCGGTGGTCTCGGGCCTTGGCCTGTTCGATCCGCTCGAGGTGCTCGTTGAGGTCATCCTTCGAGAAAAAGGCCGTTCCATAAATCCGGGTCAGCATTTGCCGGTTCTCGTCGCCTCGCCAGTAGGCACCGGCGACGGCGCTCAGCTTGATCGCCTTGATCCGTTTGGTGCCCGGCCCGTGAGGCCCGCGGCAGAGATCCTCGAACGGACCGTTGCGATACAGCGAAACCGTCTCGGCCCCTTCGTTCCTGACCAGGTCCTCGATCAACTCGACCTTGTAGTCCTCTCCCTGGTCACGAAAGATCGCGATCGCCTCGTCGGTGCTCAGATCACGTCGCTCGAAGGTCTCATCCGCTTTGATGTGGCGCTTCATCGCCGCCTCGATCTCGGGCAACTCGTCTTCGGTGATCTTCACGTCCTCGGGGAATTCGAAGTCGTAGTAGAAGCCGTTCTCTATCGCCGGGCCGATCGTCACCTTCGTCCCCGGGTAGAGCTCCTGGACGGCCGTCGCCATCACATGAGCAGCATCGTGGCGGATCAACTCGAGGCCCTCGGGGTCACGAGATGTGATGATCGAGATCCCCTCGCCGTCTTCGACCGGAGCGTCCAGGTCACGGATCTCGTCTCCGGCCTTTATCGCCAGAGCGGCACGGGCGAGGCCGGCCCCGATCGCCGCCGAGGCGTCGGCCCCGGTTGCCCCGGACTCGAGTTCGAGTGGCGTGCCGTCGGGAAGCCGGACGGTCACTGTTTCGGTGCTAGGCGGCATCGCTCCATCGTATTCAGTCGGGCCCCGGCGGCCACTTCCGACCGGCCCGGACAACCGGACCCCCGACGCACCGTCGACCGGCTAGCCCGTCGAACCGACCGGCTGGGATTCGAGGTGAGCCGCCACTACCCCGGAAACCACGTCAAGCGCCTTCCTGGATGAACGGGAACCGGTCGCGTTAAACCATCCGTGAATCAGCGGCATGCGGTCGAGCCGGACCGGAACGCCGGCTTCGTGCAGGCGGGTCGCATAGATCTCCCCTTCGTCCCGCAGCGGGTCGGCCAGCGCGGTCACCACGTACGCCGGGGCCAGGCCGGACAGATCCTTACCGAGCAGAGGCGCGACCCGGGGCTGATCGGGGTCCTGGCCGGCGAGGTAGTTGTCCGTGTACCAGCTCATCGACTGCGCGGTCAGAAAGTACCCGCTGCCGAAGTCTGCGTAAGAGCTGCCCCGACCACCCACGACGGTGACCGGGTACAGCAGGAATTGAAACGCGGGCTGGGGACGCTCGAGCCGCTTGAGGTCCTGGCAGAGCACCGCGGCGAGGTTGCCCCCGGCGCTGTCTCCCCCGACCCCGATCCGGTCGGGGTCGGCGCCGAACCGGTCCGGGTCGGACTTGACTGCCTGCCAGGCATCGAAGGCATCGTCGGCCGCCGCAGGAAACGGGTTCTCGGGAGCCCTCCGGTACTCGACCGAGAGCACCCGGACCCCGGACCGTGCGGCCAGCCACCGACAGGCCGGGTCATGGCTTTCCAGAGAACCGACGACGAATCCGCCGCCCTGGAAATAGACCAGCAGCGGTCCGCGTTCCGGTGCCGTCTCGGGTCGGAAAAGGCGAGCCCTCAGCGACCTGCCATCCAGGTCGAGCCGGTGGTCTTCGCTTTCCCCCGGGGGACTCTCCGGGGCGGCAGCGGCCCCCGACAACGTCTCGAGGGCCTGCCTTGCCTCGGACGGGGACTGCTCATAGGGATCCTGCTCTACCAAGCCGGTGAACCTGGCTGTGGCCCAGGCGTCCGGCTGCAGCCCTGCCGCGACTTCCGGCGGCCTGCCGAACAGCAACGTGAGCAGCCGGTCCGGGAGGAAGAACAGAAAGCGGATCAGGATTGACATCGCGCCGACGACGATGGCGTCCGGCACGCCCGGGACCGATACGGGGGCGACCGACTGGTCGTTTGGCGGGGATGGCATCAGGCCTGATCGTATCCCGGAAGGGCCGCGGTATGGTCCCGGCATGGCGATCATCGATCTCTCGGCCCCGATCAGCTCGAGTCCGCAAGGAACCCCGGACGTTCTTCGCACCGAGATCGAACACTCCGGCCACGAGGAGGGCGCCGCCGTGATCGGCGAGCTGTTCGGTGTCGGCCCCGAACTGCTGCGTGACGGTGAAGGCTGGGCCAATGACTTCATCACCCGGCTCGGGACGCACAACTCGACCCACGTCGATGCCCCCTGGCACTACAACTCGACCATCGCCGGCGAGCCGGCGCAGACGATCGAGCAACTTCCGCTGGGTTGGTTTTTCAAGCCTGGCGTGGTGCTCGACTTCGACGGTCGCCCCGATGGGGAAGTGATCGAGGCAGCCGACATCGAATCAGCCCTGGAGGACACCGGGCACGAGCTTCAGCCACTTGACATCGTCCTGGTCCGCACCGGCTGTGACCGCTGGGTCGAGACCGCCGAGTACATGGCCCACGGACCGGGTGTTTCGGCCGACGCGACAAGGTGGCTTTACGAGCGCGGGTCCGGGTCATGGGCATCGATGCCTGGGGCTGGGACCGGCCTCTGTGGATGCAGGCCGAAGAGGCCCTCAAGAAGGGTGAGCAGGGCATCTTCTGGGAGGCCCATCAGGTTGACCTGCCCTATTCGCAGATCGAGCGGTTGGTCAACCTCGACCAGTTGCCGCCGACCGGTTTCACCGTTTCCTGCCTGCCCCTGCCGATCGTCGGTGGAAGCGCGGCGCCGGCCCGGGTGGTAGCGATTCTCGAGGAGGCCTAGATGTCTCATGCCCGGAAAATGCTTTCTTTTCCGGCACGCCGCGAAGGAGAAACAGGAGTCGCCCGGTGACGCGGCCCCATGGAGCGATCGTCATCGGAGCCGGTCTGGCCGGGCTGTCGGCGGCGGCCGCACTCCATCGGGAAGGCTGGGAGGTGGAGGTCATCGAGGCCCGCGACAGGGTCGGCGGCCGCACCTGGTCGAAACAGCTGCCCGGAGGCGCGGTGGCCGAGATGGGCGCCGAGTTCATCCTCCCGGGCAATACGGCCGTGCGATCACTGGCGTCCGAGCTCGGGATCGGGCTTTGGGACAAGGGCGTGCGCTACGGCAGACGGGAGCCCCGCGGCGGGATCGGCACGGATCGCTCGTCCCTCGATTCCGCCGTGGAGACGCTGGGCCTGGCCCTGGCCGGGCTACCGGAGGACAGTCCGGTTTCGGCGGCAGAACTTCTCGCGTCGCTTGACGTCGACGCCGGAGCTCGCGAAGTCATGCTGGCGCGGGCCGAGATTTCCACGGCAACCCCGGGCGAAGGGATTCCTGCGAGGGATCTTTCCGGGGTAGCCCACATCAATGACGAGCCCTCGCCGAGCGTCGCCGGTGGTAACCAGAATCTGAGCCTTGGTCTGGCAGATCTGCTCGAAGACCGCGTGAAACTGGGAGATCCGGCCGCATCAATCAAATGTGGGTCCGAGGCGGTCGAAGTCGCGACCGCCGGCGGTCACACCTCGCAAGCCGAGCATTGCGTGGTGTCCGTGCCGGCGACCGTGATCGACCGGATCGAGTTCTCGCCCGCCCTGCCTGTCGCCAAGGCCGCCGCGCTCGAGCAGGTTCAGTACGGCCATGCTGCCAAGCTCTTGGTGCCCCTGGCCGAACCGGTGCCGGCAGGCGCCGTGCTCAACGTTCCCGAGCGCTACTGGTGCTGGACAGAAACCGGGGAAAACGACCGGCCGACCTCCCTGGTCAGCTGTTTCGCCGGTTCCTCAGCCTCGCTCGACGCGCTCGAGGTCGGCCGGGGCCCTGAGCGTTGGCTCCAGTCCCTTGCGTCCCTGCGCCCGGATCTCCGGCTCGAGACCGACCAGGCGATTCTCTCTACCTGGGACGACGACCCATGGGTGGGTGCCGCGTACTCCGTCTCGCCGTCGTCCACGCTCAGCGAGACCCTGAGGCACCCTGTCGGTCCGATCGCCTTCGCCGGCGAGCACACGGCGGGAGATTTCAGCGGTCTGATGGAGGGCGCCGTACGGTCTGGCCTGGCTGCAGCCGGGCGGCTCATCGGGTCCGACCGGGACCAGCTCGCCTAGAAAACCGCACCCCGGCAAGCCATGGGCACAACTGGGCTCGAACCAGTGACCTCCACCGTGTCGAGGTGGCGCTCTACCAACTGAGCTA
Source organism: Thermoleophilia bacterium (assembly GCA_016649615.1). GTDB lineage: Bacteria > Actinomycetota > Thermoleophilia > Solirubrobacterales > 70-9 > 67-14. The sequence continues at coordinate 1,212 of JAENXK010000089.1, read as the reverse complement.
TGCGCCCGGGATCGAAGAGCCTACCAACGCGGACGGGCCCGCGGAATCCCGGCTTGAACCGTCTCGAACCGACTACTCCATCGAGACATCCGGACCGGGCAAAACGGTCCGGGCCGGTCGGTGCGGTGATGCCCGTCGCCCTCGGCGCCCTCGCCTTACGAGGGTGTCGGCCGCCGCCGCCGGGCAAGCGAAGCAGGGCAGTGCAGCATGCGATGCCCGGCAGCGCGGACAGAGCGACTGAAGCCGCTTGCGCAAGGACCAAATGGCGGCTAAGGTCGTAGAGGAGTGAACGAGGTCCAGCGAACAGGAGGAAGATCATGGGTGCAGAAGAAAACGCCGAGCTGGTAAGGCGGGGCTACGCTGCCTTCAATTCGGGCGACATGGCTACATTAACCGAGCTGTTCGACGAGAACGCGTCGTGGCACACGCCGGGACGAAGCCCGATCGCGGGCGATCATGTGGGCCGTGATGCGGCCTTTGCCCAGTTCGGCCGGTACGGCGGCGATACGGGCGGGACCTTCCAGGCGGAACTGCAGGAAGTGCTGGCCGACGATGACGGCCGCGTGGTCGGAATCCACCACAACAGTGCCGAACGGAACGGCAAACAGCTGGATGTCGACTGCTGCCTCGTATTCGAGATCAGGGACGGCCGGGTCGTTGACGGCCGGGAGTACTTCTCCGACACCCAGGCCTGGGACGAGTTCTGGTCGTAGCCGGCCGGCGCAAGCCCGGAAGCTCAGGCATTTCGCGGGCCTGACACAGGCATCCGGAAAGGACATGCGAAGGTGAGACCGCCCGCCCCTGGCGCTCGCCTGCCCGGGACCGAGAGGCGCCTACCGGAGTCGAACCGGTGTAAACGGCTTTGCAGGCCGCTGCGTAGCCACTCCGCCAAGGCGCCGGGTGAGCCACGGGCCTGGCGGGCGGGTGACTCGCAAGCGGCTGAAGGGATTCGAACCCTCGACCTTCTGCATGGCAAGCAAGACGTGGGGGACGGAAGAACACACAACATGCCTACAAAGAGGCAGCTTTCGCCTTGAACGGGGCGCGGCCCTCGTCCAGGGGTTTGCGCCGATTAGCGGGAGTTTGGGGACCGAACGCGGACCGGGCTCCCCCTTCAACGCGGAGGCGTGGTTGCTGCGGTCCGCCGCGTGACCCCTCCCGCAGGAGTCCAGCAGCAGGGCGGGCGCTCCGATCGGCCGGCTCTACCGAGGT
>JAENXK010000011.1 GCA_016649615.1 Thermoleophilia bacterium | reverse complement strand
TTGGCTGGGGGTACTGGAGCTCCGAAGCGGGATCGTAACCTTCACCAACGCGGGCCACAATCCACCCTTCCTCCGCGCCGGCGACGTCGCAATGGTCGAACAGTCGCACGGCCCGATGATCGGACCTGTCCCAGGCTCCTCTTATGGACAAGACCAAATCCTGCTTGAGGTTGGGGATATACTCGTGGTCTACAGCGATGGGGTAACCGAGGCCATGGACCCCGACCGTGTCCAGTTTGGTGAGGGGCGACTACACGATGTCGTGGCTGAGTCGACACCGATCGTGGCCGGGATCACCGAACGGGTAGAGGGTGCCACCCTGGCCTGGGAACATGGGAACCGTTCCGATGACTTGACCGTCTTGGCCCTCCAATTTCTATCGCCGAGACGGACACCCGCTTTCGAGGTCACGATGCCTACGCAAGGTGAGCTCTCCCAACAGATCGCGGAGGACATTCATCTGTTGAACGAGAACTTCGCCCGATTCGCTGAGGCGAGGGGGGTCGACGACTCCATAGTGCGACCGTTGCAGGTCGCTGTGGACGAGATGCTCGTCAATATTGCTACACACTCCGGGGCCAGTTCGGTGGTGGTGCGAGTTTGGATGGACGGCGGAGATCTCCGGCTCGAGATTTCCGACGATGGGACTCCTTTCAACCCATTCACCGAGGCGACTACTCCGGACCTTGAGGCTCCCCTTGAGGCTCGCGAGGTGGGGGGGTTGGGCCTCCACCTGGTCCGCTCCTTGATGAGTGAGTGTGAGTACGCCTCCCGAGGTGGCCACAACTTCATAACACTGACGAAACTGTCGGAGGAATGAGAATAGTACGAGTTGGCGCCGTCGCAGGCGTCGCGGCAGCGGCAGGAGCGCTCGCGTGGCGCGACCAAAGGAATACCGACCAGCCGATTCGGGCGAAGTACCCGATCGCCTACCGGGGCGACGGGTCGCCACCGAACTAGGACCGCTCTTGCGCCAGTACTGGTTCGTGGAAGATGAGGACGAGCGACCGTACAACCGGGTCACCAGGGACTGGGTTTACGCGTCAGCGCGAGGCAAAAGAAACACGGTCGGTTTCGGATCGACATACCCCGTCGACGAGGTCGGTGCGCTGGTGTTCACGCCGCGAACCTTCACGAACAAGGCGGCAACACTTGAAGAGGCAGTTGGACACGGGTATCGGCGCGTTATCGGGGGCCGCGGAACGGCGCCCGTAGTGATGGAAAACTGGGTCTACGTGTCGGGGATGTCCTACGGCGCGCTCAGCGAACGCGCAATCCATGCCCTGAACCGTGGCGCCCGCGAGGCGAATTGCTGGCACAATAGTGGTGAGGGTGGCATCAGTCCGGCTCATCTCGAGGGGGCCGGCATCATTTTCCAGATCGGCACCGCCAAGTAGGTATTCGCAACGACGACGGCAGCCTGAACGACGATCTACTCGTTGCGGTCGCCGAGCGCGACGAAGTACGCATGTTTGAGGTAGAACTGGCCCAAGGTGCCAAACCGGGTAAGGGCGGCATGCTCCTGAAGGAGAAGATCACCTCTGAAATCGCAGAGATTCGTAAGGTCCCGATGGGCCGTGATGCCCTGAGTCCGCCTCGTCACGCAGAGTTCGACGATGTGGTCGGCCTTTTCGAATTCTTGGACCACGTGCGTGATGTCACGGACAAACCGGTGGGGATCAAGTTAATGTCCGAGACCGGCCAACTGTCCAGGTCCTGTGGGTACACTTCGCCGGACCAACTGCAGTCGAACGATGTGCTCGTGCAAGCCGAACCCGGCAGACGGGTGCCGTTGAGCGGCGTCGTGACATCTGACTGAGTGGTGACCAACAGGTTTTCCGAACGGATTCCTGCACGTAGACGATGAGCGTGCGGGAACCGGTGTTCGAAAACTCGGTAGATCGCGTTCAGCGTTGCGATTTACGCGATTCCCCCACGGCTTCCCTTGCCGAGAAAGCCGAACTGAGCGGCGGCTGGAGTCTCCAAGATCGCCTCCAAAACACCTTGGCGTTCGGTCACGCAAAACGTCACTTCGATCTCGTTGCCGTCCTTGTGGAGAGCCTGCACATTCAACCATGAACCCATCACTTTCTTGGTGCCAGTTGACTGGTAGCGGCTCATGCCCGCCCTATGATCCGCGCGGTACTTGTCCGGGATGATCGTCTCGATTGAGCGGCCGACGAGTTCATTTGATGCGTAGCCCAGGATCGTGATCACTTCCCCCGTAACTGCCGTGATATTGCCTTCGGAGTCTGCGGTCATGGTTAGTCGAGCCATACCGCCAACTATGGCAGAAAGCTAGCTCACTCGCCGTACTCGGGTTCATGGACGACACGAAAACAGTCTCTAAGAGGGCGGCGTCTCCAATGCGGTAAACGGACGAAACTCGGAAGAGGTACACGAAGGAGGACGAGTGCTACGTGATGGGTCATTCCAGATCCGGCATCTTACGGCCGGGTCAATTTGGGGGGGACCCGTCCGAGGAATAGGACTGGGTGGTGACCGACATGTCTTTTCGGAACGGGTCCTAGATGTATACGCTGAGCATGCTGGAACCGGCGTTCGAGAACTCGAACGCATGCAGTCCGAACTCCTCAGCCAGCTCCACGCATGCTTTGATTGCCCTGACGCTGTTGCCGTGTTCGTCAAGTGGTGGAGAGTAGAGTCCGATACCGATTTGGCGATTCACAACAGCCATCAGGCCACCGGACACCCCCGATTTGGCAGGCATTCCCACGTCAACGGCCCAACGACCTGCGTAGTCATACATGCCGCAGGTGAACATCAGCGACAGGACGTGACGGACAACCAGCGGTGACACGATGGTTTCATCCGTGACCGGGTTGGTGCCGATGTTCGCGAGCGAGGCCGACATCGTGGCCATCTGTCGGGCGGTAACCTCGATGCTGCATTGTTCGGTGTACAAGTGGACGACTTCGTCAACGGGATCGCTGACTACGTCGCCGCTTCGCATCAGATGGGCAATGGCTCGGTTGCGATGAGCAGTGGCCAGTTCGGAGTCATACACCCTGTCATTAACGCTGAGCTCGGCCCCGGCGAAGCTGCTGTAGCAGGACCGGATTGCCTCGAAGGCGCCTTCGCCTTTCTTCTCCTGGATCAGCCCCGCCATGGAAAGGGCTCCGGAGTTCACCATCGGATTGAATGGTACTTTCGTGACCGGATCCAGCACCACCGAGTTGAATGCGTCTCCGGAGGGTTCAGTGCCGACATGCTCGTATGTCGTCTCAATGCCGCACTCTTCGAGGGCCAGTGCGAACGTGAAAGGTTTCGACTGGGATTGGATGGTGAACGGCGTATCGGCATCGCCAGCGGTGTACACGTCGCCATTTACGGTCACGATGGCCAGCCCGAAGTCCTTGGGATCCGCTTCAGCTAGTGCCGGGATGTAGTTGGCCACCTCGCCGCTCTGCTCTTCGGAGATGCGGGAGTAAATGTCGTCAAGGATGTTTTGAATCATCGAAATATCCAGCTCTCTACGGATGCCGAACTAGGTTTGCTGGCTTCAGGCGGCAGATAGCGAGTCAACTGCAGACTCAACCGCCTGATGGGAGTCTAGTGCAAACTCGATTCCGGTCCCTTCGCAACCTGCACCAGCCCGAAGACCTTCTCTGCTCTGGCTGATGGCATCCACACGGCTTCATTCCGGGCCGAAGACGCTGTCGGAAACCAGGACCAGAGCCCGGCCACCCGGACCTTCACGGTCGACACAACACCGCCAGATGCAACTCCTGCCAGCCTCAGCTTTCCCACTCAGGCTAAGGGGACCTTCAGCGCTCCGAAGACGGTGACGGTAACGAACACCTCGGGAGACCCGATGAATTTATCGGGAGCCCCCTTATCGGTAAGCGGGATCTCGATAGTCGGGCCAAATAGGACCGAGTTCATGATTACGGGTGAGGATTGCACCAAAGCTGACATCCCGGTGCTTGGCACCTGCGAAGTTCCGGTCCGCTACGCACCCTTTTCGGCAGGGAATAGGGCCGCTACGCTGGAGATTCGCTACGACGGATCCGCCTCCCCGCTAACCGTTCCTCTTTCAGCAGCCGGTAAGGCCAAGATCAAAAAGGTAAGCGTCAATGGTCCCAAGAAGGTAAAGAAGGGCCAGAAAGCTACCTACAAGGTCAAGTTCTCAAATTCCGGCAACGCAACCGCCACCGGCGTCAGGCTGAAAGTGGCTGGCAGGGGAGTCAGCTTAAATACATCGGTCGGAAGGATCTCCGCAGGCAAGACCAGGAACGTCAAGGTCAATCTCAAGCCAAGGACGCCCGGCAAGGGCAAGATTAAGTTCAAGGTGACCACCAAGAATGCCAGCGGCAAGACCGTGAAGAAGAAGATCACCGTCAAGAAGTAGATTGGCACTCTCTCGGGTACCGCGGGTCACGGCCTCGGGTTCAGGCTGCCACTCGCTCCAGTATCCGAGCGTCCCCCTGAGAAACGAAGCGGGCCCCCGCTATGTTGGCCAGGGAGACAAGCGTCTTGGTGGACCGGCAACGGCCTGGTTCCGGTCGCCTCGGAACCTTCTTTTCGAAAAAGGGCTCCTAGCCCTGAGTGCCGTCGGTGATCCGGATCGCCGTGATGCGCTTGCCGTCCGCGGTTTCCAGGGTCATCCGGGTTTTGCCTTTTCCACGAACGTAGTAGCCGGTGTTGTTTCCGTAGCTTTTCGCCTTCGGATAAAGCTTGCGGATCTTCGACCCCTTGTCACCGAGCCCAAGACCCTGCTTGGTCTCAAAACGCATCAGCGGCCCCTTGAAGTTGTAGTTGCCGCCCTTCAGGCCGGCATAGATCGAGGCTTCGGAGACCCTGCCGCTCTTCTTGTTGCTCGCGATCACTGCGCTGCCCTTCTCCAGGTTCTTGCTCTGGTACGAGCACTGTCGGAAGCTGCCCTTGAAGTTGCAGTCCCCACGCTTGCCCCAGGCTTTGTTGGCGTCTTTGATCTTCATTCCCGTCTTCACACCGCCAAGCTTCTTCGGCACCTTGATCATGGCGTTCTTCGGCTGCGGCAACCCAGCGAAGCTCGTCGCAGGCAGCGCCAGAGAGGCCGCCGCAATGAACAGGGTGACGAGTGCAGTGCTCCTCATGATTATCCTCCTCGGGATGCGAGTGTCAGCTCCCGTGACGAGAGTCTAAAGGAACATCAAGCGTCGTAATCTCCGTTTTCTTGACCCCGGGCGCGGTACGGGTTGGCGTCAACAGACAGCAACGCGAACCGAGAAAGAGCGAGGTTGAGCGCGATGCGAGTTCTGGAAGTACGACGAGTCTCACTACGGCGGACCTTGACGATGGTGGCGGTGTCCGCGCTTGCGCTCGCTGCCGTCGGCGTAGCCGACCCCGGCAAGGTCTAGGCGAATCGAGTCAGAAAGCGGGGGTGGGCCACCCGGCCGATTCAGGTGATAGTTCGAGCGCGGTGAGCCCAGGAGAGTCAGGGGTGCCGACCAGCCCGTCTTTGAGTGGCTTGACCGGACCCCCGGCAGACCTAGCCCTGCCCGGGGCTCTCGTCCTCGATTGCGGTCTCGACCTCGCGTTCCAGGCCGCCGTGCTCCAGATCCTCGACGACTTCGCTCTCCTCGTGGCGCGAGCCGAGCGTGCCGACCACAGGCAGGTCTCGCTCGGCCGAGAGTTCGTCGAGCGCCTCCTGCATCATCGCCGTGACCGCGTGGTAGACCGCCTGTTCGTCGGGGTCGGGACCGAACCGGCGGCGCAGGTCGATCCTGGGCAGGACCTGGATCGTGATCTGGGAGGGCAGCGGGATCCGGCCCGGAAAGTCGAGCACCGTCAGGCCAAAGGGAGGCGCGACCTGGATCGGCAGGACCTTGAGGCGCAGCAGCCGGTCGAGCGCAAGGAGGTGAGAGAGCCGCTCGCCCCGGGTCAGGAAGAGGGCGGTCTCCTGACCCCCGATCGCGACGACCGGGACGATTGGCACGTCGGCCTCCAACGCAAGGCGGACGAAGCCGCTGCGGTGGCTGAAGTCGATCTCCCCCGAGTGCCAGGAGGGGCGGTAGGTCTCGTGGTCCCCGCCCGGGTAGACCAGGAGCGCCGCTCCCTTCGCCAGCGCCGCCGTCGCATTCTGGTGGTCGGCCGGGGCCGTGCCGTACTTGCGCAGGGGTGCCAGGCCTGGCACCTGGAAGACGAGGTCGTGGGCGAGCTGGTGGAACAGCCGGTCGGGCCCGAAGTGGTCGTAGAAGCTGTAGGCGAAGGCGAAAGTGTCGGCGATCAGTGTGCCGCCTGAGTGGTTGCCGACCAGCAGCACAGGCCCCTCGGCCGGGATCTGCTCGAGCCCCCGCACCTTGGGCCGGAAGTAGAGCTTCGCCAGGCGGCCCAGGCCGGGCAGAGTCTCCCGGATGAACTGCGGGTCGCGCTCGGCCAGCGGGTCCTCGGCTCGGGGTCCGTGCAAGTCCCGCGCCATTGCCGACGCGGTCGAGCGGGTGGCGCTGAGCACCTGGGTGACGAACTCCCTCACTCGTTTCCCCTTACCCCTCCGTGTCGTCGGCGGTGGTCTGGAGCCGGGCGCGCCACTCCCCGGCGTCGAAGGGGCGGGGCTCTGTGTCGGTGAGGAAGTCTTCGAGCACCGCGACGAAGCGCGCGGGCGCCTCGATCTGCGGCAGATGGCCGACCCCGTCGAAGATTTCGAGGCGGCTGCCGGGGATGGCCTCGTGGGCCTGCTCGCCGTGGTGGACCGGGATGATCGGATCACGCGCCCCCCAGATGATGAGGACCGGGAGCCCTTCGGCGAGATAGAGACGGTCGCCGGCGTGGACGCGCTGACCGCCGGTCCCGACGACCGAGCGCAGCGTGGCCAAAAATGCAGCTCGCCGATCGGAGTCGGCGAGCGATGCGTAGCCTCGACCGACCTCGGCGGCGTCGGCGGGCGGCCGGATGCCGACCAGGCTCAGGCCGCGCCCGATGGCAGATCCGACCGCACCCGCCCCTCCGGCGGTCGTGGCGATGAAGCGGTCGGCGCCGGGTAGCGCTGCGGCACGCAGGACCAGGCTGACCTCAGGGCCGAGCCCGCCGCTGGAGACGAGCACGAGCCGCTCGGTCATCTCGGGGAACTGGTAGGAGAACTGCATAGCGACCCCACCGCCGAGCGAGTGACCGACGAGCGTGACGCGTTCATGGCCGAGCGTGGCCAGCAGGTCACGCAGGCCGGAAGCTAGTGCCCCCAACGAGTAATCGCCGCCGCCGGGGGCCGATCCTCCGTGGCCTGGCATATCGGGCGCGAGGACGGTGTGATGCCGCGAGAGCGGCTCGATCACCGCCTGCCAGTTTTGAAAGTCACCCGCCATCCCGTGGATGAGCAGCAGGACCGGGCCCTCGCCCGCATGGGCGTACGTGACCGATCGGCCGTGGAGTTTCACAGACTTGATATCCATTGCGCTCACGCTGACGTGCTCTTTGCCCGGTCGCTGATTCTGGCGAGCGCCAGCCCGTCCTCGATGCACGCCTCGCACATTCGCTCAGGCTCGATGTCGAATGTCTCCGCGATGCCGGGCGCGGCCTCTCGAACACCGACCCCGGCCCGCGCGAGATGCATCGAACCCAGCACCTGCGTGTACATCCGGTTCGCGGTGAAGTCCGGCTCGTCGATCGCGAAGACGCCGCGTTCGGCGCCGGTTGCGAGGATCCTCTCCAGCGGCCCCAGGGTGGCGGCCATCGCCTGACCGAGGCGAAAGAGCACCGCGCCGGAGACATGCTCGCGCAACTCGCCGGCGGGCCGCTGCATCAGCGCCAGCGCACAATCCAGGAAGGCGGGGTACTCCAGGCAGAATCTGACGTAGAGCTCGAGGGACTGGCGCAGCGCGGCGACCGGATCCTCGAGATCGCGGTCCTCGCCGCCGCGGGCCCCGAGCTCGGCGAGGTAGTCGGCAACCGTCAGGACGAAAATCTCCTCCTTCGAATCGAAGGCGCGGTAGATCAGTGCCTTGTTGATCCCGGCCGCGCGCGCGATCTCGTCCACCGGCGCGTCCCGCCGACCGCGCTCGTCGAACAGCGCGCGGGTCGTAGTCACGATTGCCCGCTCCCGGGCACGCCGGCGCTCGCGTCGAGTCGGCCTCTGTCCATTTTGAGTGGAAGACACGCGCCAAGTGTACCACTAGACCAACCGATAATGTAACTAATAGTTACCTTTATCACAACTGGTTCCCGGCCGGGACGGCCTGGGATTCCGACAGCTTGCCCCCAAGCTGGCCGGCGATGGACGAGGCGGGGTCGGCTGTTTCCCGACTACTTCCGGGTGCCGCAGCTACGCCGCTGTCGCCTGATCGTTTTGAAGACGACCCGGTCGCCGCGCCGCCTTGACAAACGGACCAGCAGTCTGACCTTGCCCGAAGGAACGCGGCCGAGAGCGAGCCTGCGACGAGCCGGCTTCCCTGAATACGTGCCCGGTTTCTTTCTGTTGACGAGGGCTGACCGGACCCGCTTGCCATCTGCTGTCACTCTGATCGCGCGGCAGCGCCAGCCTGCGGCCGGACGTATGGCACGGAGGCGGATCCTCAGTGGTGGTGTATGGCAGCGACTACCGGCGCGGGTCAGCGACACTCCGTTTTGCCGCGCGATCTTGCGTCTGAACACGACAAATGCCGGCTTGGGCCGGTAGCGGTCGTCGGTCAACCCGTAGCGGCCTTCGAAGTTCGGATCGGACGAGTTGCCGTCGCGAAGGTCGAACCAGCGGTAGTCACTGATGTTCAGCTCGCGCCGGGCCAGGATGACCGACCGCACCATCGCCCTGAGGAATCTGGCCTGCGACGAATCCGACCTTCCCCGGCCGGCCGGCCAGCCGTTTTCGGCGATGTGAATCGGGATTGTTCGTCCGAGCCCGGCCCGGGGCATGAGTCTCTTTCGCAGGGTGCGGAGGTGGGCGGTCAACGTGGTGCCGGCCCTGCGGTGCCGCGGCCGCGTCCTCGACCTGCAGCATCGCCATGTATCCACAGTCGCCGCCCCGCCGCTCGAGCAGCCTTCCGGCGGCCGTGCCGTCCTGCGTGGGGGAGACGAGCTCCAGGAACGTGTCGCCGATCGCGAAGACCGCGTTGCGCAGCCCGAAGTGGCCCACCGCGGGGTCGGCGAACGGCTCTTCCAGGCCAAGCTCCGAACGCAGCAGCTCTACCGAGCGATCGAGGTCGCCGACAGCGATCACGGCTTGGCGCAGGCGCGGCACCGCCCCAGTGTCGCCGAGTCGGGGGGCGAGCGTCGACGCGCCGGCGGCGAGCTCGAGGTCGTGTCGCGTGCGGGTGACATGTGGCCGCCCGGGTCGGGTGAGACGGGGCAGGGCGCCACCATCGGGGTGAGCCGTCACCACGGACGGCCGGGTCGTAGGATTGGAGACCGTGGCGTCGTCCAACACACCGCAGAAGGTTTTCCGGAGCACTGAACTCCATGGTTGAATTCTGGAGATCGACCATCGGCAAGAAGACCTTCGTCGCCGTGACCGGCACGATTCTGGTCGGCTACCTGATCCTGCACATGGTCGGCAACCTGAACTCACTGTTCGGGCCCACCGGGGCCGAACCGCGGGTCGACTGGTATGCCGGATGGCTGCGCGAACTCGGTGAGCCGTTGCTTCCGTTCGCCGGCGCTCTCTGGATCGTCCGGGCGATCCTGCTGGGCTCGGTCATCATCCACATCACCGGGGTGGTCCAGCTGCGCTTCCGCAACCGGGACGCCCGCCCGGCCCGGTATCCGGCCCGGAAGATCGGCCGCAGCTGGGAATCGGGCGTGATGATGACCAGCGGGATCCTGCTGGCCGCGTTCATCGTCTTCCACATCCTTCAGTTCACGACGCTGACGGTCGACGTCACCCCGCTCCACCACGAGCAGGTCTACTTCAATCTCTACAACGCGTTCCAGGAGTGGTACTTCGTCGCGATATACCTGGTCGCGCTGATCCTGATCGGAGTTCACCTGCGGCACGGGATCTGGAGCCTGGTCCAGACGCTCGGCCTCGACAGCCCGGCCCGGAATCGCGGGATCCGGTACGGAGCCACGACCCTGACACTGGTCATCGTGGTCGGTTTTGCGCTGGTCCCGATTCTCTTCTGGACCGGATTGCTCGATGCCCCCGAGCCGCCGGCCGCCACCATCACCGCGATCGCCGGAGGACTGACAGGATGAGACTGCCCGACGCAAAGATCCCGCCCGGACCGCTCGAGCACAAGTGGCAGGCCTGGATCGACCAGCACCGGCTGGTCGGGCCCAACAACCGGTCGGGCAAGAACGTGATCGTGATCGGGACCGGCCTGGCCGGGGCCAGCGCGGCGGCCAGCCTGGCCGCCCAGGGTTTCGGGGTCAAGAGCTTCTGCTTCCAGGACTCACCCCGCCGCGCCCACAGCATCGCCGCCCAGGGGGGAATCAACGCGTCCAAGGACTACGCGAACGAAGGCGACTCGGTCCGGAGGCTGTTCGCCGACACGATGAAGGGAGGCGACTTCCGCTCGCGCGAGGCCAACGTCTGGCGCCTGGCCGAGCTCTCCGAGAACATAATCGATCAGGCGGTCGCCCAGGGGGTGCCGTTCAACCGCGAGTATGGCGGCCAGCTCGCTACCCGCTCGTTCGGTGGCGTACTGGTGCAGCGGACGTTCTACTCGCGCGGCCAGACCGGCCAGCAGCTTCTGCTGGGTGCCTACAGCGCCCTTGAGCAGCAGGTGGCCGCCGGCAACGCGGTTGTCCACAGCCGGCACGAGATGCTTGACGTCGTGATCGTCGACGGTGAGGCCCGCGGCGTGATCGTCAGGAATCTGGTCACCGGCGAAATCGAGCGCCACGCGGCCGATGCCGTGATCCTCGCTTCCGGTGGATACACCAACGTCTACTACCTGTCGACCAACGCCATGGGGTCGAACGTGACCGCCGCCTGGCGCGCGCACCGCCACGGTGCGCTGATGGCGAATCCCAGCTACACCCAGATTCATCCGACCTGTATCCCGCAGTCCGGGGAGTACCAGTCGAAGCTCACCCTGATGTCGGAATCGCTCCGTAACGACGGTCGGGTATGGGTGCCGAGGAAGGGGGGAGACGATCGGCCTCCGGCGGAAATCCCCGAGGATGAGCGCTTCTACTACCTTGAGGAACGGTATCCGTCGTTCGGCAATCTGGCCCCCCGCGACATCGCTTCACGCGCGGCCAAGGTCGTCTGTGACGATGGCCTCGGGGTCGGCCCCACCGGGCGCGGCGTATATCTCGATTTCCGGGACGCGATCGCCCAGCGCGGCCGCGATGTGGTCGAGGTCCGTTACGGAAACCTGTTCGAGATGTACGAGAACATCACCGGCGAGAACCCCTACGAAACCCCGATGATGATCTATCCGGCACCGCATTACGCGATGGGTGGCCTCTGGGTCGACTATGAACTCCAGACGACCATTCCCGGTCTGTTCGCGATCGGCGAAGCCAACTTCTCCGATCACGGGGCCAACCGGCTCGGGGCCAGCGCCCTGATGCAGGCTCTGGCCGACGGCTACTTCATTGTTCCCCACACGGTCGCCCATCACCTGACCGCAGACCGGGAGTCGGTCTCGACAACCGATTCGGCTTTCGATACGGCCCAGGATGCGGTCGAGTCGCACATCACCCGGCTGATGGATGTGGGAGGCACCAAAGCGGCCCAGGTGTTCCACCGCGAGCTGGGTAACGTCATGCTCGACTACTGCGGCATGGCCCGCAACGCCCCCGGCCTGGAGAAGGCTCTGACCGAGATCGGTGAGATCAGGGAAAACTTCTGGTCTGACCTGCGGGTCGATCCCGGCAGGGATGAGTTCAACCAGAGCCTCGAATACGCCAACCGGGTATCCGACTTCCTCGAACTGGGCGAGCTGATGTGCCTGGACGCCCTGCGGCGCGAGGAATCCTGCGGAGGCCACTTCCGCGAGGAGTATGAGACCGACGATGGTGAGGCGCTGCGCGACGATGAAAGGTTCGCCAAGGTGACCGCGTGGGAATATCAGGGCGATGACGGAGATCCGGTTCCGCACGACGAGCAACTGAGCTTCGAGAACGTGAAGCTCGCGACGAGGAGCTACAAGTGAATTTCACGCTCGAAATCTGGCGTCAATTCGACACCGGTGAAGAGGGGCGTTACGAGGACTTCACCGTCGAGGGGATTGATCCCGAGGCTTCGTTCCTCGAGATGCTCGACCAGCTCAACGAGCGCCTCACCGAGGAAGAGCGGCGCACGGTGGCTTTTGACAGCGACTGTCGGGAGGGCATCTGCGGGACCTGTTCGCTGGTCATCAACGACACCCCTCACGGCCCCCGGCAGGTCACTTCCTGCCAGACTTACATGCGCGATTTCGAGGACGGCGCGACGATCAGGGTCGAGCCGTTCCGATCCACCACCTTCCCGGTGATCCGCGACCTGGTCACCGATCGCAGCGCGCTCGACCGGGTGATCCAGGCCGGCGGCTACACCGGTGCGACAACGGGCCCGCAGCCGGAGCCGAACTCGATGCCGGTAGCCCCCGAGGTCCAGGAGAAGGCGATGGACGCAGCAATCTGCATCGGCTGCGGCGCCTGTGTCGCCGCCTGCCCCAACGGCGCGGCGATGCTGTTCACCGGGGCCAAGGTGACCCATCTCAACCTGCTGCCGCAGGGCCAGGCGGAACGCGGAAACCGGGCGAACAGCATGGTCGAGCAGATGGATGAAGAGGGATTCGGCGGCTGCACCAACTTCGGCGAGTGCTCCAGGGTCTGCCCTCAGGAGATCTCACTCGACGTGATCGGCATGCTGAACCGTGAGTACCGCAAGGCCCGGCTGAGCAGGGATCCGAAAGATCCGCCGACCATGCTGGCGCAGTAGCCCCACCGCTCCGGGTAACGCTGATTCGCCGGGGTTGACTTCCCCGATCAGGCGTCTATACTGCCGCCATGTTTATACAGGGGGTATGTAAGAAACTGTTTGTGGGGTTGTTCACCGCGGTCCTTTCGTTCACCGTGTTTGGCGGGACGGCGGCGGCCGAAGTCGTTCCGGTCAACCTGACCGCGAAGAAGGCGACGGTCAAGGTCGCTCAGGGGGTCAAGTTCAAAGCGTGGACCTTCAACGGAACCGTGCCGGGCCCGGTCGTCCGGGCGACCGAAGGCGACACGATCGAGGTGACCCTGAAGAACGGCGACACGAGCTCGCACAAGAACTGCAAGAAGAAAAAAAAGGGCAAGCAGCGCAAGAAATGCAACCAGCAGAAGAAGAAACACGCCGCGATGTGGCATTCGATCGACTTTCACGCGGCGAAGGTCGCCCCGAGCGACGCCTTCCGCAGTGTCGCCCCCGGTGAATCGTTCACCTTCTCTTTCGAGGCGAGCACACCCGGCGTCTACCTCTACCACTGCGGTACGGGGCCGCTGCTCGAGCACGTCGGCATGGGCATGTACGGCATGATCGTGGTTGATCCGGCTGAGGGCCGCCCACCGGCCCAGGAGGTATTTCTGGTCCAGAGCGAGTTCTACGGCAAGGTCAAGAACGGCTGGCTGAAATCCTCATACCAGGCGATGAAGACCGAGGAACCCACGTACGTCGCCTTCAACGGCAAGGCGGCCCGCTACGCCCAGGCGCCGATCAAGGTGCCGGTCGGCGGGCCGGTCCGGATCTACTTCGTCGACGCGGGGCCGTCACTGAGCAGTTCGTTCCACGTGGTCGGCACGATCTTCGATGCCTATCAGCACGACGGCAACCCGGACGAGCCGATGCTCGACGTCTCCACGCAGCTGGTCGGGCCCGGGGGGGCCGGGGTGTTCGAGCTGACCTTCCCCGAGGCCGGCACCTACCCGTTCGTCACCCACGCGCTCCGGGACATGGACAAGGGAGCGGTCGGGATTTTCGCCGCAGAGTGACCCGGCCAGGACGCGGACCGCTCAGACGCCGAGTGAGCGGCCGACGATCTCTTTCATGATCTCGGTCGTGCCGCCGTAAATCCGGGTGACCCGGTTGTCGGCCCAGGCCCGCGCGATCGGGTACTCCAGCATGTAGCCGTAGCCGCCGTGGAGCTGGACGCATTGGTCGATCGCCCGGCCGGCCATCTCGGTGGTCCACCACTTGGCGGCGGCGGCATCTTCGACCGAGAGCGTGCCCGCGTTCAGCGCGCTCACACAGCGGTCGATGTAGACGGTGCCGATGTCGACTTCAGTCTTGATCTCGGCCAGCTTGAAGCGCGAGTTCTGAAAGGAACCGATCGGCTTGCCGAAGGCGGTCCGCTCTTTGACGTATTCCAGGGTCCAGTCGAGAGCCGCCTGGGCTGCGGCGACCGCGGCGACCGCGATTCCGAGGCGCTCCTGGGCCAGGTTGAAGACCAGGTACTTGAAGCCCTCGCCCTCGTTGCCGAGCAGGTTGGCCGTGGGCACCGGCACTTCGTTGAAGAAGAGCTCGGCCGTGTCCTGGGAGTGCATACCCACCTTGTCGAGGTTGCGTCCGCGCTCAAAGCCCTCCATGCCCCGCTCGATGATCATCAGCGACATGCCGCGGTGCTTTTCTTTCGGGTCGGTCTTGACCGCGGCGATGATCAGGTCGGCGTTGATCCCGTTGGTGATGAATGTCTTGGAGCCGTCGACCACGTAGTGGTCGCCGTCCCTGATCGCCTTGGTCGACATCGAGGCGAGGTCGGAACCGATCCCCGGCTCGGTCATCGCCACCGCGGTGATCAGGCTGCCGTCAACGATGCCGGGCAACCAGCGCTCACGCTGCTCCTCGTTGCAGTACTCCTCGAAGTAGGGCAGGCAGATGTCGTTGTGGAGCGTGATCCCGAGGATGCTGCCGGTGACCCCGGCGTAAGAGCCCTCCTCGACGATCACCTGGTTGAAGCGGTAATCGTCGATCCCGAGCCCGCCGTACTGCTCCTCAACCGACATCGCCAGCATGTTCTTCTCGCCCGCCCTGGCAAAGAGTTCACGGGGGACCGACCCCTCCTCCTCCCACCGCTCGAAGTTGGGGGAAATCTCTTCGGCGATGAAGCGGCGTACGCTGTCGCGGAAGTCATCGTGCTCGGGTGCGAAGATTTCTCGTTCCATTCCCGCAACTCTACGAGAACAGGGGTCATCAGGAAATGAAGTCACAGGCGGCGATCGTCTTTGGAGGGGCCTCCGGTCTCGGTGAGGCCACGGCCAGGAAGCTGGCCGAGGCCGGCCACAGCGTGACGGTGGCCGATCTGAACGAGGAGAGGGGGGAAGTGGTCGCCGATGAGATCGGTGGCGCGTTCGTCACCGCAGACGTGACCGAGGAGGACTCGACCCGGGACGCGGTGGCCGTCGCGGCCGATACGGAGGGTGGCCTCCGCATCTGCGTCAATTGCGCCGGAGTGGGCGCCGCCGGAAGGATCGTGGGCAAGGAGGGTGCCGCTCCGCTGGATGGCTACAGGTGGGCGATCAACATCAACCTGATCGGCACGATCAACGTGCTCCGCCTCGCGGCCGAGGCGATGGTCGGCAACGAGCCGGGAGAGCACATGCAGCGCGGTGTCTGCGTCAACACGGCCTCGATCGCGGCCTATGACGGCCAGATCGGGCAGACCGCCTACGCTGCGACCAAGGGCGGGGTTGTCAGCCTCACTCTGCCGGCCGCGCGCGACCTCTCCCGCAGCGGCGTCCGGGTGATGACCATCGCCCCGGGGCTGTTCGACACTCCGCTGCTGGCGCTGCTCCCGGAGCCGGCCCGCAAGGCGCTGGGGGACAACGTGCCGTTCCCCTCCCGGCTCGGCATCCCGGAGGAATTCGGGGCACTCGCCCTGCACATCGTCGAGAACCCGATGCTGAACGGCGAGGTGATCCGGCTCGACGGGGCTTTGAGAATGGCGCCCAGGTAGCCGGCCCGGCCGGGCCCGGCGGTACGCTGCGCTGACCCGTGGACCTCTTTCAGAGCATCATCCTCGGCATCCTTCAGGGGTTGACCGAGTTCGTGCCGATCTCGTCGAGCGGTCACGTGCTGTTCGTCCCGGCGCTGCTCGGCTGGGATGACCCGGGCGCCGCTTTCACCGCGGTCATCCAGATCGGCACCGAGGCCGCCGTGCTGATCTATTTCCGCAAGGATCTCTGGTCGATCGCCACGACCTGGCTCGCCTCGCTCCGCAGGCCCGAACTGCGCGGCGAGCTCAACGCACGCATGGGCTGGTTCCTGATCATCGCCACCATTCCGATCGCCCTGATCGGCTTCGCCCTTCAGGAGCAGATCGAAACCGCCGCCCGCAACCTCTGGCTGGTCGGCTCGATGCTGATCGTCTTCGGCCTGATCCTCGGGCGGGCCGACCGGATCGGCTCGCACCAGCGCGGGATCGGGCAGCTCTCGTTCCGTGACGGCGTGATCGTCGGCCTGGCCCAGTGCTTCGCCCTGATTCCCGGAGTCTCGAGGTCGGGGGCGACGATCAGCGCCGCGCTCTTCCTCGGCCTGGAGCGGGAAGCGGCGGCCCGCTTCGCTTTCCTCCTGGCGATCCCCGCGGTGGTTCTCTCGGGTCTTTACGAGCTCTACAAGCTGCTCTCCGGAAAGGAGCAGTTCGACGAGCCGATGTTCAATATCGCGGTCGCCACAATCGTCGCCTTCTTCGTCGGCTACGCGGTGATCGCCTGGTTCCTTCGATACCTCGGCACCCACTCGATGGCTCTGTTCGTCGGGTACCGGCTGATAGTCGGCTCAGGCATCCTCATCCTGACCGCCGCCGGAGCGATCTCGGTCTGACCCGATCGTCCTGCGGGCGCTGACTCAGGCCGCGGCGCTCAATCGGGCGGCGACGCCTGAATCATGCCGCGGCGCATTGATCAGGCTGCCGTGAGCAGGATTTCGAGGGCGACCCAGCCGACCGCCATAGCGATCGTCGGGACTTCGAAGAAGGTCATCGCAAACGGAATCGGAACCAGGCAGAGGATGCGGGAGCGCGGTGCCAGCGCCAGGTGGATGCCGGCCAGCGCCAGCACCGGCATGAAGAGGCTGACCGCAAAGATCCCGCCCTGGTCGTCGACCGAGGCGACCAGAAACCCGGTCGCGCCGGCCAGTGCCAGGTAGATGGCCAGAAAGGCGATCGAGCCGAGCCGGCGTTCGATATAGGCGCCGAAGATCCAGATTCCGACCAGGGCGACCAGTACCTGCCAGAAGTTGAGGTGGGGGATCTGCCCGGCCAGGGCGAGGATCAGATTGGCCAGGATGACCAGCACCGTGGCCAGCACCGGACCCCGGACCTCGAGCGTGTCGCGAAAGGGGATCAAGCCACGTTCTGGCCGAGGGCCGCTTCGCGCGCGCTTTCGTCGGCGTGGTAGGAACTCCGGACCAGCGGGCCCGCGGCAACGGACTCGAACCCGATTTCCCGGGCCGCCTTTTCCAGTGCCGCGAACTCTTCCGGGTGCCAGTAGCGGGCCACCGGCAGGTGGTTCTCGGTCGGTCGCAGGTACTGGCCGACGGTGAGGATCTGCACGCCGTGATCACGCAGCACACCGAACGTTTCGACCATCTCGTCAAACTCCTCGCCGAGGCCGACCATGAGTCCCGATTTGGTGACCACTCTTCCTTCACCCATCTCACGGGCCATCTTCAGGACCCGGGCCGACCGCAGGAACTGTGATCCCCGACGGGCCCTGGGGTAAAGCCGGGGCACGGTCTCGACGTTGTGGTTGAACACGTCGGGGCGCTCACCGACCACGCGGGCCAGCGGCATTTCCTGGCCACGGAAGTCGGGAGTGAGCAGTTCGACCTTGCAGTCCGGCGCCAGGCGGCGGATCGAGCGGACCACACCGACGAACGCGCCGGCCCCGTAGTCCGGCAGGTCATCACGGTCGACAGAGGTGATCACTGCGTGCTTCAGCCCCAGCTGCTTCACCTGGTTGGCCACGCGCAACGGCTCCAGGGCATCGTTGAAGGTCGGCTTTCCGGTCTGGACGTTGCAGAAGCCACAGCGCCGCGTGCAGACGTCACCGAGGATCATGAAGGTCGCGGTACCGCGCTCCCAGCACTCGCCGATGTTCGGGCAGTTCGCCTCCTCGCACACCGTATTCAGCCCCTCGTCGCCGATCGTCGCCTTCAGCTTCCGGTAGGTCGGCCCGCCGGGAGGTGGGACCTTGAGCCAGGCCGGTTTGCGTGATCGGAACGGGATCGCCCCTTCGATGTCGGTGTTGGCACCGCCGGGCTTGGCCCGCGAGCGGGTCACGTGAAGGCGATCGGAGGGGGTAGCTGTCGGCTTCGCCATGGGCTGAGCGAAAGGCTACGCGGTCGGGGTGGCGGCCGGACTGAGGCCGATCGCCTCCGGGTCGAGCCGGTCCACCGGACCGAGCCCGAGTTCCGCCGCCAGCCGGCCGGCCAGGTCCCTGCCGAGCTCTTCGACCGACGGGGGTGAATCGATCGCGCCGGCGGCGAGCAGCTCGCCGGCGACCGAGGTGACTCTGCACTGCTCGATCCCGCAGGAGGTGATCCACTCGAACGGCTCCAGGTCGCAGGTGACATTCAGTGAAAGGCCGTGACTGGAGATTCCGCGGCTGATCAGGAGCCCGATCGAGCCGATCTTCGCGACCTGCCCGGCAGCAACCTTTCCGGCCATCGATTCGGCGTCGGCGTCTCCGGGCAGGGGATCATCCCGGCTGGCCCAGAGCCCGGTCAGTCCGGCGATCGGACCGGCCTGTATTCCGATCCGGCCCAGGGTCCGGGTCATCGCGCGCTCGATCGATGCCACGAACCAGGCGACGTCAATCCGCCCGCCGGAACCCGGCTGGGCTCCGATCCGGCTCAGGTCGATGATCGGATAGACGACCAGCTGCCCGTGCCCGTGGTAGGTGACCTGACCACCCCGCGGCGTGTCGCAGACCGCGATTCCACGCTTGCGGTACCACTCCGCCGCGCGGCCGAGGTCACCCGGTTCGCTGCGGCGCCCCCGCGTGTAGGTGGCCGGATGCTCGAGCGCAAGAAGCAGGTCCGGTATCTCGCCCCTCCGCCGGGCCTCGACCAGGCGTTCCTGGGTCGCCAGCATCTCCTGGTAGGGCCGCTCTCCCAACTCGACCAGGCTGAGCCCGTCCGCCCGGTCGGGAGTCACCCGGGACCCGCGCTTTCAGGATCGGTGCCCTTGCCCTTGCCCATGACCCCGGCGCCGGCCCTGACCGCCGCGCTGTTCCGGTTCACGCCAGCAATCCGGGCTCTTCGAGGTTCGTACGGATTTCGCTGAGGAACTTCGCGCCCTCGGCCCCGTAGAGGATCCGGTGATCGCAGGCCAGGCTTACCTCCATCAGGTGGGCCGAGCCGAGCCCGCCGTCGCGGATCACCGGCCGCTCGGCGATCTCTCCGACCGCCAGGATCCCGGCCTGACCGGAGTTGATCACGGCGTCAAAGCTGCGGATTCCGAACATGCCGAGGTTGGAGACGGTGAACGTCCCCCCGGAGAGCTCCGGTGGCGTGATCTCGCCGGTCCGGACCCGTTCGGCCAGCCGCCGGCTTTCGGTGGCGATCTGACGCAGGTCCTTGCGGTCGGCGTCGCCGATCGTCGGTACCACGAGCGCGTCGTCGGCGGCGACCGCGATTCCGACGTTGATTCGCGAGTAGAGCTCGAATCTTCCGTCACGGTAGGCGCCGTTGGCCCGGGGATGGTGGGTCAGCGCGGTGGCGACGGCCTTGACCACCATGTCGTTCAACGAAGGCACTTGCTCGCCGCCGACCGCCGTCTCCTTGAACCCTGCCCTGACTTCGACCGCCCGGCCCATGTCGATCTCGGCCCGCAGGTAGAAGTGGGGTGCGGTCGCCTTCGACTCGGCCATCCGCCGGGCGATCGTCTGCTGAAGCCGGTTCAGTTCGATCGTCTCGACCGATCCCTTGTTGGATTCGGCGCTCGGTGTCCTCGGGGAAACGGTCGCATCGGCGCGGCCGCTGGCGCCCACCGCCGGTCCATCACCGGTGGGCGCCCCTGTCTCGACACCCTCCAGGTCGGCCTTGACGATGCGGCCGTTCGGACCGGATCCCGAGACCGCCCCCAGGTCTATTCCCCTGTCGCGGGCGATCCGCCGGGCCAGGGGAGAGGCTTTTATCCGCTGGCCACCGCTGGTTTTCGTGGTGACCGGCTCCGGCTTTTCGCCACTCGCCTCCACCGTCCCGGCCGAGTCGTCGAGCTTTCTTCCATCGCCACTGCCCTGATCGCCACTGCCGCCATCGCCGACCGTTGCGATCTTTTCGCCGATCGGCATGGTGGCGCCCTCTTCGACTTCGATATGAAGCTCGCCCGCCAGGTCGGACTCGTAGACCATGCTCGCCTTGTCGGTCTCGATCTCGACCAGTTCGTCGCCGACGGCCACCGGATCGCCGCTCGACTTGAGCCAGGCGATGATCGTGCCCTCCTCCATTGAGTCGGTCAGGCGGGGCATCACGATCTCGCCCATCAGCGGACTCCTTCCAGGGCTGCGAGGGCGGCTTCGACCACGTTTTCTTCGTGCGGCATCGCGGCCTGTTCCATCCGCCTCGAGTAGGGCATCGGAACGTCGGCCCCGGTCACCCGCTGGACCGGGGCGTCGAGGTGGTCGAAGGCCTGTTCGGTGATCAGGGTCGAAAGGTTGGCTCCGACCCCGCCGTGCGGCCAGCCCTCCTCGACGATCACCGCCCGGTTGGTCTTCCTGACCGACTCGAGAATTGTGTCGAGATCGAGCGGTCGCAGGGTCCGGGGGTCGATCACCTCGGCATCGATCCCGTGTTTCCCGGCCAGCACCTCAGCCGCCCGGGCAGCGACGTGGGCCATCTTGAGAATGCCGACGATCGTGATGTCGCTGCCCTCCCGTCGGATCGCGGCCTCGCCGAACGGCTGGATCCGGTCGTCGTCGGACACCTCCCCTTTGAGGCCGTAGAGGCTTTCGTGCTCGATGAAGATGACCGGGTTCTGGTCGCGGACAGCCGCCTTGAGCAGGCCCTTGCCGTCGGCCGGGGTCGAGGGGCAGGCAATCAGAAGGCCCGGGATCTGCAGGTAGAGCGCCTCGAAGCTGTGGGAGTGGGTCGGCCCCAGCTGGTGCCCGCCGCCGCCCGGCATCCGGATGACCATCGGGACCCGGGCGTTGCCGTTGAACATGTAGGGGATCGCTGCCGCGTGGTTGATGATCTGATCGAGCGCCAGCAGCGAGAAGTTGACCGTCATCAGCTCAACGATCGGTCGCAGGCCGACCATCGCCGCCCCGACTCCCACCCCGACGATCGAATTCTCGGAGATCGGGGTGTCCCGCACCCGCTTCTCACCGAACTCGTCAAGCAGGCCTTCGGTCACCTTGAAGGCGCCCTGGAAGACGCCGACGTCCTCGCCCATCACGAATACCGCTTCGTCGCGTCGCATCTCCTCGGCCATCGCGTCCCTGAGCGCCTCCCGCATCGGGATCTCTCTTGTCCCGACACCCCCGGATGCGCTGTCCGGGCCGCGGCCGGCCTCACCTTCGGCGGACTCGCCGTCTGTGGCCGGGGCCTTCGCCGGGCTCAATTCCTCACCCCCTCACGGGCCTGGACCTCGTCGCCTTCGTCCTCTTCGGCGTGGGCGGCGCCCGACTCGGCCAGCTCCTTGGCCACGTCCGGTGCGTCTTCACCGAATTCGCCGCGGTAGGGCTCAGGAGAGCGCTCGTCGACCGCGTACCAGCCCATGGTTTCTCCGACCACGTAGAGCTCGTCATAGAGGGTCTCCAGGGGCGGTTCCGGCGAAGCGTCAGCGAATTCGACCGCCGCGCCCACCTCGCGGTCCGCTTCAGCCCGGACCTCTGCGATCTCCTCCTCGGTCAGCAGCCCGGCGTCGAGGACCTTTTTCGCGAAGGTCTCGATCGGGTCCTTTTCCCGCCACTCCTCGACTTCGTCCTTTTCGCGGTAGACCTCCGGGTCGGCGGCGGAATGTCCGCGGTAGCGGTAGGTGAAGGCCTCGACCAGGGTCGGACGGCCTTCCCCGCGGGCGATCTCGAGATGGGCCGCCACCCGGTCCCGGACCGCGAGCACGTCCATGCCGTCGATCCGCTCGCCATCGACCCCGTAGCCGGCAGCTTTCTGCGAGAGGTCGGTCACCGCCGAATGGCGTTCGATCGCGGTGCCCATCCCATAGAGGTTGTTCTCGACCAGGAAGACCACCGGCAGGCTCCAGAGGGCGGCCAGGTTCATGGTCTCGCCGAAGTTGCCGGTGTTCGAGGCTCCGTCGCCGAACATGCAGACGGCGACCGTGTCCTCCTCCCGGTACTGCGAGGCGAGGCCGATTCCCGCGGCCAGCGGCAGGTTGCCTCCGACGATTCCGTAACCGCCCATGAAGCGACGTTCGGCGTCGAAGATGTGCATCGAACCGCCGCGGCCGCCGCTGGTGCCGTCTACCCGGCCGAAGATCTCGGCCATGACCGCGTTGGCCGGGGTTCCCCGCGCCAGGGCATGGCCGTGCGTCCGGTAGGTCCCGATCAGGTAATCGTCGTCGCGCATGACCGAGGTCGTGCCGACGATCGTCGCCTCCTCACCGATCGCCAGATGGAGGAAACCACCGGCCTTGGCCCGTTGGTACTGGCGACCCGCTTCCTCCTCGAATCGCCGAATGAGACACATCCGGCCGAACAGCCCTTCGCAGGTTGATCGATCGGGCAGGTCCTCCATGGGATTACCTTAGCGACCGACCCCTTCCGGTCAGACGTCAAGCCGGGTCCGCCCCGGCGGGCCGCCCCGGTTGTCTCAGGCGTGCGTGGCCCAGCCGTCGACCGCACGGGCGGCTTCGAGCACGGCCTCCGAGATCGTCGGGTGGGGGTGCATGATCCGTCCGAGCTCCTGGTTGCCGCCTTCGAGCGCCATGGTGGCGACCAGTTCGGCGATCATGTCGCAGGCCCGGTTACCGACGATATGAGCGCCGAGAATTTCGCCGTACTGTTTGTCGACGACCAGCTTGACGATTCCGTCACGGTCGTCGTAGACCGAGCCGGCCCCGACCCCGCCAAGCTTGAACTTGCCCACCTTGACCTCGTGTCCGGACTCCTTGGCTTCTGCCTCGGTCATTCCGACGCTGGCGACCTGGGGCCGGCAGAAGGTCGCGCCCGGGATCAGATCAAGGTTGACCGGATGGGTCTGCTCGCCGGCCGAGTGCTCGGCTGCGACCACGCCCTCCTCCATCGCCTTGTGGGCCAGGGCCGCGCCGCGGGTCAGGTCGCCGATCGCGTAGATCTTCCCGTTGGTGGTCCGCTGGAACTCATCCACCTCGACCCGGCCGGCCTCGTCGAGGTTCACCCCGGCCACGTCCAGGCCGAGCACGTCCACGTCGGGACGGCGTCCACCGGCGATCACCAGATAGTCGACCTCGGCCTGGTTCTCACCATAAGTGAACTTGACCGAGTTCTCGCCGATCTCGATGTTCTCGACCGGAGTGCCGGTCGAGACTTCGATGCCCTGCTTCTTGAAAGTGCGCTCGACAATCCGGACCAGGTCCTTGTCCTCGGCCGGGAGGATCTGATCGAGCATCTCGATCAGGATCACCTCGGTGCCGAAGCGGATGTAGGCGGAAGCGATCTCGGCGCCCGAGGCTCCGGCGCCGACCACGGCGATGCTCTCCGGCCGTTCTGCCAGCGACCAGGCTCCCCAGGTGTCGAGCACCCGGTCCGAAAACCCGGTTCCGGGAATCGCCTGGGCTACCGACCCGGTGGCGAGAATGACGTTCCTGGCTTCGTAGATGGTCTCGCCGACCTTCACATTGCCGTCCGGGGTGAGGCTGCCTTTGCCCTCGATCAGGTCGATCTTGTTCTTGTCAAGGAGCATCTTCACCCCGCCCTCGAGGCCGGCCGAAACTTTGGTCCGGCGCTTGCCGAGAGCGTCCCAGTCGAGTTCGGCTCCGGTTACCTTGACCCCGATGTCGGCACTCGACCGGGCTTCGTCGAGTACTTCGGCCGTGTGAAGCATCGTCTTCGCCGGGATGCAGGCGTAGTTCAGGCAGCGACCGCCGGCCTTGTCTTTTTCGACCACTGCGGTGGACTTGCCGAGTTGGGCGGCCCTTATCGCGGCAACGTAGCCGCCAGGTCCACTTCCGATCACGATCAGGTCATAGGTGTTTTCAGCCATGGTGAACGAGATTACCGGACCGCCCCGAACCGGAAGGCCCGGTCGGCCGAACCGGACGGGGTCTTTGCCTACTCGGGCGGCCGGCGTTCCGGCATCTGGATCCGGGCCATCGCCTTGACCATGTAGAAGAAGAGCAGGCTGAGCCCGACCGTGAGAATCAGCGTGCTGATCATCTGAATCAGCGACGACGC
The DNA here is from genome assembly GCA_016649615.1 of Thermoleophilia bacterium. Classification (GTDB taxonomy): domain Bacteria; phylum Actinomycetota; class Thermoleophilia; order Solirubrobacterales; family 70-9; genus 67-14. The sequence goes on along the minus strand of JAENXK010000011.1, from coordinate 5,413 downwards.
CACGACCAGACCGGCGATGGCCGCGATGATCAGCAGCACGAGCAGCATCTGGAACCCGAGGACCGCCCAGTAGCGGGACATCCACATTCCCCAGGCCATCACGCTCATGATCAGGGCCGTCGCGATCAGCTGTCCGGGGTTGGGCTCGGATCCGTTGACCTCGGTGCTGGTGAACAGCGCGACCAGGCTCGAGGCCCAGAAGATCGCGGCGACCACCATTGTGAATACCGCTCCGACCGTGACCGCGGCCGGCCGCTGGCCCTGCTCGAGCGGTTCCAGCGATTCGCGGACCTTCTGGTTCTTGACTTCTGCCTTGGCGTAGCCCTCCCTCATCGGGTCCGGTCTGGACTTTCGCCGAGCCGGCCTGTCGGGCGGGTCAGCCACCGGGGGCCACCTCGGCCCCGACCGCGGCGAATGACCGTCTCAAGCCGGCCGCCACTTCGGCCGGGTCGCTCGCATCCCGGATCGCCCGGACCACACAGATCCGCCGGGCTCCTGCGGCCAGCACCTCGGCCACGTTTTCGCGGTCGATCCCGCCTATCGCGAAGAAGGGCAGGTTCGTGTGCCGGGCGGCGTGGCGGACCAGATCGAGACCGACCGCCGGTCGTCCGGGCTTGGTCGGGGTCTCCCGAACCGGACCGACGCTGATGTGGTCGACCCCCTCGGCGGCGGCGATCTGTTCGGTCGAATGAGTGGAAAGGCCGATCAGCCGGTCGTCCCCGACTATCGAGCGGGCCTCGGAAACCGACAGGTCATCCTGCCCGATGTGAACTCCGTCTGCGCCGAGTGCGACTGCCAGTTCGGGATCGTCATTGACGATGAACGGCACCGAGGATATGTTGCAGACCCGCCGGAAGGTCTCGGCCGAGCGCTCGATCACCCGGCGGTCGGCCTCTTTCTCGCGCAACTGGACGATGTCGACCCCGCCGGATATCGCGGCCTGCAGCAGCGGTTCGGGGTCGTTGCCGCCCGGCCGCGCATCGCAGACGAAGTAGAGGCGCGCATTGCGCAGCTGTTCGCGGCGGAGCGGGCCCTGTGCATCGGGTGAGTCGAGCGTCATTGACCCATTATCCCAGCGGCCCGCCCGGGCGTGGCCGGGCGGGTCTCGCGGAGCGGTCTCGCGGAGCGATAGGATCGGCCCTGCCTGCGGGAGCCCGATCGCGAGGGCTGAGAGGGCGGTGAAGCGGCCGCCGACCGTCCGAACCTGATCCGGGCAATTCCGGCGTGAGGGAAAAGACGTGCCGGGCTCCCAGGCGAAGAGATGAATCGGAGCGACACCAGACAAAGCGATCTCCCGGCCTGTGACGCAGTGGTCGTCGGCGCCGGGGTGATCGGGCTCGCCTGCGCCTGGGAGATGCACTCGACCGGACTTACGGTGACTGTGGTCGACCGCGCCCGGCCCGGAAGCGAGACGACCGCGGTTGCGGCCGGGATGCTCGCTCCGGTGGGCGAACTCGACTTCGGCGAAGCGGAGCTGCTCGAGATGAACCTGATCTCGGCCGGCCAGTACCCCGAGTTCGTCGCATCGATCGAACGCTGCTGCGGCGGCGTGGTCGGATACCGCCGCTGCGGCGGGATTCACGTCGCGCTTGATCGTGACGAGGCCGGCGAGCTGAAGAGGAATCATGAACTCCAGCTCCGGGCCGGGCAGACCTCGGAATGGCTCGGTCCGGCGGCGGCCCGTGAGATCGAGCCGGGCCTGGCGCCGGGCCTGACCGGAGCGGTGCAGGTCCATGAGGACGGGGTCATCGATCCGAGGGTTCTGACCTCGGCACTGGTCGAGTCGCTGAAGTCCGAAGGAGTCCCGATCCTGACCGGGACGGCGGTTCAGTCACTCCGGCGCTCCGGCGGACGGGTCAGAGCGGTAGGCCTCGAAAGCGGCCAGGAGATCAAGACCGAAGCGGTCGTCGTCGCGATCGGGGCGGAATCGGGGAGGGCGGAGTGGCTGCCGGAGAAAATCAGACCCCCGGTCCGGCCGGTGAAGGGTCAGGTTGTCGAGCTCCGCGGGGACCCGCAAAAGCCGGTCTGTGGTCGGATTCTCGGTAGCGAGCGGGTATATCTGGTACCCCGGCCGGATGGCCGGCTGATCGTAGGAGCGACGTCGGAGGAGCTCGGCTTCGACCGGACCGTGACCGCCGGAGGTGTCTACGAACTCCTGCGGGAGGCCGGCCGGCTTCTGCCGGATGTGGTCGAGCTCGAGTTTCTCGGGGCGCGGGCCGGCCTGCGACCAGGAACCCCCGACAACCTGCCGGTGATCGGGCCGACCGCGATCCCCGGGGTCTACCTCGCCACCGGCCACTACCGCAACGGCATACTGCTGGCCCCTTTCACGGCCCGGGCGGTCGCCGGGATGGTCGCGGGAGGCGAGCCGGAAGGTCCGGTCACCGCGGCCGACCCCGGCCGGTTCGACCGCGATGCGACCGCAGTCAGATGAACTCCGCGAATCGGGACAGTCGAGAGGAGAGCCTCGGGATCGAGCTGAACGGGGAATCGATCAGGGTGGCCGCCGGGTCGACCGTCGACGCCCTCATCGAGGAAGCCGGAGCCGATCCCTCCAGCCGTGGCCTGGCCGTGGCGGTCGGCGGTGAAGTCATCCCCCGCTCGAGCTGGGGGGATCTCGTCCTGGCCGAAGGCGACCGGGTCGAGGTGGTGGCGGCGATCCAGGGAGGTTCGGATGATTGGGAGCTGGGCGGTCGCAGGTGGGGTTCGCGGCTGATCGCCGGCAGCGGCGGATTCCGTTCCCTGGAATCGATGGCCACCGCGCTGGAGGCCGCCGGGACCGAGATCGTGACCGTGGCCCTGCGCCGGATCGACCCCGCCGCCCGGGGGTCGGTCATGGAGGTGGTTGAAAGTCTCGGCCTGTTCGTGCTGCCGAATACGGCTGGCTGCTACACCGCCGGTGATGCGGTCAAGACGGCCCGTCTGGCCCGGGAGGCCTTCGGTACGGACTGGATAAAGCTTGAGGTGATCGGTGACGACCGGACCCTGCTGCCGGACGGACCCGAGCTCCTGCGCGCAGCCGAGGAACTGGCCGGGGACGGTTTCACCGTGCTGCCTTACACCAGCGACGATCCCGTGCTCGCCCGGCGGCTGGCCGCGGCCGGTTGCGCGGCGGTCATGCCGCTCGGTTCTCCGATCGGCTCCGGGGCGGGGATCAGGAACCCCTACAACATCGCGATCATCGTCGAGCAGGCCGAGGTCCCGGTGATCCTCGACGCCGGAATCGGAACCGCCTCGGACGCGAGCCTGGCCATGGAGCTCGGCTGCGACGGAGTTCTGATCGCGTCGGCCATATCCAGGGCCGGCGATCCCGACCTGATGGCGGCGGCGATGCGCGGCGCGGTCGAGGCCGGCCGGGCTGCGTTCAATGCCGGCCGGATACCGGTCCGCCACCACGCCCGCGCCTCGACCCCTCAGGAAGGCCTGCCCGGGCTCGAGTGAATTCGTGGCGGTGGATCGCGGCCGGTGCCGGCCCCGGCCCCGCCTGACCGCGACCCGCCGGCCTGCGGCTCGGGCTGAAAGCGGCCCCCCTGCATGCGAGCCGATCGGGAGTGCCCCCGGTCGGATTCGAACCGACGACTCACAGGTTAAAAGCCTGCAGCTCTAACCAACTGAGCTACGGGGGCCCGACAATCTTCCCATTCACACCTTCACTGCGACTTCCGGGGGTCGCCGCGGGGTAAGAGGTCAGGTCCGCTTTTCGCAGATGCTCAGCAGCGTCTCGGAGAGATCGATCGCACCGTCGATGTCGGGCTCACGGCCGATGGCGATGTTGGCCCAGACCAGGGCGGCCGCGGTCATCTCGATCGTGTCGATGATGTTGTCCGGCACTTCGAGTTCCGGAGCGCACTCCTCGAGAAGCCGGCCGATCGCGAGCCGCGAATGCTCGGCGACCATGCCCTCCCGGTCGAGCAGCAGGCGCAGGGTGAGGGCCGGCTCACGGGCAGCAAAGCCGCTCAGCGGGGCCGAGGCGGTGGCGTACTCGAGGAAGCGACGCATGATGTCGAGCAGGCGTTTTTGCCCGGCGCCTTCGGCACCCGGAATAACCTCCGCGAACCATTCGTCGACCAGGCCGGAGAAGACCTCTTCCAGGAGTTGCTCACGCTCGCCGACCCAGCGGTAGAGCGTGGTCCGGCCGATGTCCAGCCCTGCGGCAACGGTCTGCATCTCGACCCTCTCACCTGAGAGGAACTGGACGCGGGCAAGCGCGATCGCGTCTTCGCGCGACGGCCTGCGGAACTCCGGGCTGCCGTCCGGGCGGCCAGTTGTTCCGGGTTCCTCGAATTCTGTTTCGGCTGGCATCAAGGCGATTCTAGACGAACTCGGGACGTCGGACGGAGAAGTTTCAACCGAAACGTTGAATTGCCGCGATCGAAATGAACCACTTGACAGGAATGTTCCACTCCTGCTATGTTGCGCGAACGGGTACTCGATTGCGAGCACGGCACCCGATCGCCAACTTCGACGAAAGCCAGGAAATGAACCCGAACTTGACCGCAGACCCCGCCGAACTTGATATCAGCGACCTCGGTCTCTGGAAGGACGGCCCGCCCCACGAGGTTTTCCGCGAGTTGAGAAGCCGGGACCTCCACTTCAGCGCGCTCGGCGACTTTCCGGACGAGACCGGTTTCTGGTCGGTGGTGACCTATGAAGACATCGCCACGGTCGGTCGGGACCACGAAACTTTTTCTTCGGAGCGGAGCATTCTCGTGGTTGACAGCCTCGCCACCGAGCCCGGTGCCCCGGACCCGCTCGACATCGGCGCCAAGATGCTGATCTGCCAGGACCCTCCCCGGCACGACCGTCTCAAGGCCCTGGTCCAGCGGGCCTTCACCCCGAAGACTTCGCTCGCCCACGCCGACCGCATGCGCGAGATCATCAACCTGGTCTACGACCGGGCCCTGGAAAAGCATCCTGACGGAGAGATCGATCTCGTCCGGGACGTCGGCTTCTTCGTTCCATCGATGGTGATCGGCGACATGCTGGGTGCGCCGCGCGAGGACGCCGAGCGGCTGGTCGACTGGACCAACCGGACCTCGGCTTTCGAGGACCCGCGCCTGGTCCCCGACCTCGACGAACTCTGGGCGGCCTTCGAGGAGTTCTACCCCTACGTGGACAACATGGTCCGCGAGCGGGAGGCCGAACCGACCGACGACCTGACCACGGCCTTCATCCAGGCCGAGGTCGACGGCGAGCGGCTCTCCCACGAGGAGATCCTGATGTTCTTCTTCCTGCTGATGGTCGCCGGCAATGACTCCACCCGGGCCGTCTTCACTTCGGGCATGAAGAACCTGATGGACGACCCCGAGCAGATGGAGCTGGTCCGGTCAGGAGCGGTGCCGCTGGAGCAGGTGGTCGAGGAGTTCGTGCGCTTCCATCCGGCCTTCGCTTACATGCGCCGCACCGCCACCCG
>JAENXK010000141.1 GCA_016649615.1 Thermoleophilia bacterium | reverse complement strand
CTCCTGGCGGACCCGATGCTCGGGGTCACCCTGGCCCCGACCATGGCCTCGGCGTCGGACCGGGAAAACGTGATCCCGTCCCGGGCCGAACTCGTGGTCGACTGCCGGACTCCTCCGGGCATGACCGGGGCCGAGGCCCTCGAGCAGATCGAGTCAATCCTCGGTGAAGGCGACTGGACGATCGAGTTCAACGACCCGGTCGTCGGCAACCGCTCCGACTATGAAGGTCCCCTGGCCGAAGCGATCGAGGCCTGGGTCGGAGAAATCGAGCCGGGGGCCGGGGTGCTGCCCCTGGTCATGCCCGGTTTCTCCGATTCCCACTGGTTCCGCAAGGCCTTCGGTGCAACCGTGTTCGGCTTCTGTCCTCAGCGGGCGATGGGCCTGGCCGAGACCAAGCGACTGGTCCACGGAGCCGACGAGCGGGTGGCGGTCGCCGACGTCGAGCTGATGGAGAACCTGTTCACCTGGCTGCCGCCGCGGCTGCTCGGCACCGCCGGGGTGCCGGGATCGGCCGACGGTTAGGATTCCGGCCTCATGTTCAATCGCATAGACCACATCGGAGTCGCGGTCGAGGATCTCGACGCGGCGATCAAACTTTATGAGCGCAGCTTCGAGATGGAACTCGTGCACCGCGAAACCGTCGAGTCCCAGGGGGTCGAGGCGGTACTGCTCGACGTCGGCGAGGGGCACATCGAGCTGCTGTCCCCGCTGGGGCCGGACACCCCGGTCGGCAAGTTCATCGCAAAGAAGGGCGTCGGGATGCACCACGTCGCCTATTCGGTCGATGACATCGAAGCCGCCCTGGCCCAGGCCGAGGCCGCCGGGATGAAGATGATCGACCGGACCCCGCGCACCGGGATCCGTGGCAGCAAAGTCGCATTCATCAGTCCCGCGTCGACCGGATCGGTCCTCACAGAGATCGTCCAGCCGGCAGAAGACGCTCACTCCGGGGAGTCGCGCTGATGCCGGCGCTGAACCGGGTCGAGGTCGGATTCGACGGGGGCCAGGTGCTGCCGGTCCGGCTCGACGACGAACAATTGAAGGACTTCCGCGGGGCACTCGGCGCGGGCGAAGGCTGGCACGAGGTCGCCGACGACGAAGGCACACTCGCAGTCGACCTCGCCAAGGTCGTATTCGTGCGGATCGCCTCTTCGGATCAGAAGGTCGGCTTCTAGCCGGCCGATGAAGCGGGCCGACCTCTCTCTGCTCCGCTTCATGCGGACCCGCGGCCACGCTCCCGTCGCGGAGCGGGCCGCCCAACTGGTCGCCGGCAGCGGCGAGAACGGCTACCTCTGGTTCGGGATCGGCCTGGCCGGAGCCGCCGCCGATCCTCCGAGGCGGCGCCAGTGGCTCGCCGCATCGCTGGTCGGCCCGGCCGCGATCGGTCTCAACTTCGGGATCAAGCTGCTGGTGAAAAGGCCCAGGCCACAACTCGAGGGCCTGCCACCGCTGGGAGGCGCCCCCTCGTCCCTCTCTTTCCCTTCGGCCCACGCGACCGCCTCGTTCGCCGCGGCGACGGCGATGGCGCGGATAGAACCCCGCGTCCGGCCGGCCCTGTTCGGCACCGCGACCCTGATGGCCCTGACCCGGCCGTATCTGGGCATGCATTATCCGTCCGACGTACTCGCCGGAGCCGCGCTCGGCTCGGTTCTCGGTGCCGTCGTGCCACTGCCCCGGCCTGACCGAAGCGGCGCCGGCCCTCTGGCCGGTCCTACTTGCGCCTGAAGCTGAGGATCAGGCGATCCGGAAGCCCGAGGGCGAACTGGAGCGAGTCGCCCCGGATGGCCGTGTTGCCACGGGTTCCGTAGAGCCGGGCCCAGATGACCCGGGGAGACTGGCCACGCCTGGTCACCTTGACCCTTTTCAGGCCGCCCTTGAGATAACTCGAGAGCCGGGAGTTGATCTTCGACGAAGAGAAGCGGTAGGTCCAGCGATGCATCGGCGAGATTGAGTCGTAGGGGTCCTTGACACTCTTCAGGTAAGGGACCGGCTCGCCGAACCAGACGTTCTCGACGTTTTCGGTGCGGCCTCCGGAGGTGTCGAAGAAGAAGGTCTGGGCGACCCGGTTCCGGTAGGTGGCGACCCGGCTGGAGGTCATCTTCGCGGCCCGGTTGGTCCGGGCGGTCTCGGACGGGATGCCCCCGTAGACCTGGCTGCGTGTGTCCGGGTAGAGATCAAAGCCGTTGCCGTCGATTCCGGAGGCGAGCGCAAACGAACGGGCGGCGATCGCCTGCGCCTTGAGCGACTCGATCGGCCAGGAAGAGATCACCTCATTGGCGATCACGCCTTTCACATAGGCGTTTATCGGGACCACATTGATCAGGTTCAGTGATCCGCGTGGTTCTCTGGTCGGAACCACTTTGACCCCGCCCCGGTAGGCACCGAAGCCGTGGAAAGAGACCCGGCCGCCGCTTTCCGACTGCAGCCGGGAGCCGCAGTTGGCCAGCGTCTTGCCGTCGTTGCGCATGAGAATCACGCTGCCCCGCTTGAGCCTGGCCCCGTAGGTTCGTGAGGCACTCAGCTTTCGCCCGCAGGCCCGCCCGATCCCAGAGAAGCGGACCGCCGACGGAGAGACATCGATCAGCACCCTCACGCTGCGCGCCTTCTTCAGCTTCGAAACGCGGGTTCCGCGGTAGTAGTGCCGGATGATCCGGGTGGCGGAGAATCCCTTTTTGGACATCCCGTAGGCGCCCCACTGACTCATCCCCACTCCGTGGCCGAAACCGCCTCCCTTGACCGCCCAGGTAGCCCCGCCGGCCCCGGCCGGAGCCAGGGCGAAGGTGGCCGCAAGCACGACAGCCGCGGCGATCAGCCACCGGCGCAGAGGTGTCAGGTTCGCCGGGCCCGTATCTGTCGCTCGTTCAGGCATCAGTTCCTCCAAACAGATTCGGCACCGATTAGTCTCACCCTGCCATCCGGATTTCACAAAACGTCCGTGACGGACCGCGCCGGGACAGGAGTATCTTCTTACCCAGCGGAATCACCTGAGCCGATACGACGAGAGGATGGAGTTGGAACAGAAACTGCTTCTGGCGGGTGAATGGATCGAAACCGGCGACTGGGACGAGCTGAAAAGCCCTTGGGACGAGAGTCTGATCGCCCGGGTTGCGGAGGGTTCCGAGGAGTTGGTCGACCGCGCGGTAACGGCTGCTCATCAGGTCTTCACCGAGGGCGGTCTGCCCCAGTTCGAGCGGGCCGAAATCCTCAGCCGGGCGGCAGACCTGGTTGCCGAACGCCAGGAAGACCTCGCCCAGACGATCGCCCGCGAGGCCGGCAAGCCGATCAAGACGGCCCGGGCCGAAGCCTCCCGGACGGTTGACACCCTCACCTTCTCCTCGGTCGAAGCGCGAAAACTGACCGGCTCGACCGTTCCGATGGAGGCCTCCTCGGCCGGGGTCGGCAAGCTCGGGGTGCTGCTTCGCGTACCGCTCGGAGTGGTCGGCGCGATCAGCCCGTTCAACTTTCCGCTCAACCTGGTCGCCCACAAGCTCGGGCCGGCGATAGCCGCCGGCAATGCGGTCGTTCTGAAGCCGGCCAGCCAGACGCCGCTTTCTTCGATGAAACTTGCCGAGATCCTGATCGAGGCCGGCCTGCCGAACGGCTGGCTGAGCGTGATCCCGGGAGGCGGCCTGACTGTCGGCAACGCCCTGGTCGAGCATGAGCTGACCGCGGCGATCTCGTTCACCGGTTCTGCCCCGGTCGGCTGGGGTATCCGCAGCCGGGTCCCGCACAAGCGGGTCGGGCTCGAACTGGGCTCCAACGCCCCGCTGATCGTCAACCATGACGGCGACTGGGAGGCGGCGGCCGACAAGGCCCGTGTCCACGCCTTCTCCCACGCCGGCCAGAGCTGCATCTCCACCCAGCGGATCCTGCTCCACGAAGAGATCGCCGACCGGTTCATCGAAAGGATCGTCGCGAACGTCGAGGCCCTCAAGGTCGGTGACCCGCTCGACCCGGAAACCGACGTCGGACCGCTGATCACTCCGGGCGACCGGGACCGGGTCAAGCAGTGGATTGACGAGGCGGTCGAATCCGGCGGCGAGGTCCTGACCGGAGGCGAACTGGTCGACGAAGGCCGCTGCCTGGCGCCGACCCTGATCGCCCACCCCGATCCGCGGTCCCGGGTCTGGTGCGAGGAGATCTTCGGCCCGGTGGCCACGGTCGACCGCTTCACCGATTTCGACGCGGCCCTCGAGCGGGCCAACGACTCGAAATTCGGACTCCAGGCCGGTGTCTTCACCCGGGACATCGGCAACGGCATCAAGGCGGCCGAGACTCTCGAATTCGGTGGAGTGCTGATCAACGAAGTCCCGACCTTCCGGGCCGACCAGCAGCCCTACGGCGGGGTGAAGGACTCCGGCAACACCCGGGAAGGCCCGGCCTATTCGATCATCGAGATGACCGAAGAGCGCTTCGTCACCTTCCAGGGCGGCTGAGCCCGGAGTGGACGCACACTCCTGGGTTCTCTGGGTCGGCATCGTGGCCGCCCTCCTTCACGTATTCGAGGAATACGTCGAGGGCTGGGTCGCCTGGGTAAACCGGGACGCCGGCGCCCGGCTGGGCATCGAAGTCACCGACGCCGACTTTTTCCTGGGCG
>JAENXK010000161.1 GCA_016649615.1 Thermoleophilia bacterium | reverse complement strand
CTTTTCCATGCTGCTTCCTTGATCAGGTCAAGCCACCACCCGTGCGCATCCATTGCGTGACGCTCTTCGGTTGTGTCCCTGCTCACCGCCAGCACATCATCCAGCGAACCGCTCATGATCAGCGGGGTGCCGAACGAGTTACGCCAAGTTCTCGCGTAGAGCCCATACAGGCCATCGCCCTTGTTGAGTGCGACTGTGTATGTGTCCATGGTCTGGCTCTGTGCCTGGGCCATCATTCGATGTTAGCCCGTCGCCCTTCCGCCCGGACAAGATGCCTTCAGGCGCCCCGGCCGCGCTGGTTTCAGCTGTCAATCGCGGTATTCGATGAAGAACCAGAGCAGGTTCAGGCCGATGAACAGCACGGCCCAGAGCCAGACCGGCATTCCGAGTATGAAGATGTCAATCATTGCCACTCCCGTCCGGAATTTCGCCCATCAAACTCTACGCCTTTCTTGAACCGCCTCGGATCCATCCGGCGCCGTGACTCGTGAGGGGGCCTTTTTCGCACTGAGTCTTTATCCTCTGGCCATGCCTCATTCACACGACAGAGAACGGGAAAAGCGCGAAGCCGAGCGACCGGTCGACGAGGCCGGCGGCGGTGAAGCGGAAGGTTTCGAGATGGCCGAGGAGGCCCTCAGGCGCCACGCCGAAGGAATCGAAGAGGGCGGCGATCCGCTCGATGACGCCGGACCGCCCGAAGAGAAGGGGACCGCCGTCTTCGGCGAGGCAGACGCGGAATACAGCTCAGAGGAACCCGACAGCGACCACTAGTCCCGGAGCGAAGCGGCCACCGGCTCCGGACAGCAACTGCTCAGGCCAGTTTTTCGACCGAGCTGACCAGAGCGTCACCGATCATCTCGAGGTGCTTGGTCTGGGCGGTGAGCGGCGGTGAGACGGCGACTCCCCGGCCGAGGGGCCGCGCCAGCACGCCCTCGTCGCGCATCAGTGAGGCGAGTCGGACCGGTGCACCCGGATCACGCTCCAGGATGTCGGCCGAGATCTCGAGCGCGGCCAGGAAGCCGAGGCCTCCCCGGACCTCTGCCGTCGCGGTGAGCCCGGCGGCTCGCTTCATCTGATCGAACAGCTCTGCCTCGAGCTCGCTACCCCTGGTCAACAGGCCCTCATCCTCGAGGATCCTGATGTTCTCGATCGCCGCGGCGCAGCAACTCGCGTGGCCGGCGTAGGTCGCCCCGTGCCGGAGCGGAGGGGCCTCCGGGTCATCCCAGAACGGCGCCGCGATCTCGTCCGACACGACCACCCCGCCCAGCGGCAGGTATCCACTGGTCACCCCCTTGGCGAAGGTGATCATGTCGGGCACAACCGAAGGCCAGCGTTCGATCCCGAACCAGGTGCCCAGCCGCCCGAAGGCGCAGATCACCGCGTCGACGATGAGTAGCACTCCGGTCTCGCGGCAGATCTCGGCCACCGCCTCCACGTAGCCTTCGGGCGGCGGATAGACACCACCGGCTCCGACCACCGGCTCGAGGAAGAAGGCTGCGACCCGCTCCGCCCCCACCCTCTCGATCTCGGTCCTCAGCTCCTCGGCGTCGTCGTACCCGACGATCGAAACGTCTTCGACCAGGCTGCCGAAGCCGGCCCGGTTCGGAGGGATTCCGGCGACGCTGGTGCCGAAGCCATGGGTCCCGTGGTAGCCGTGAACCCTGGCGATCAGGTGGTGCCGTTCGTCGTGGCCCTTCTCGTGCCAGTAACGCCGGGCGAGCTTCGCCGCCGTGTCGATGCTGTCGCCGCCGCCGCTGGTCAGAAAGACCCGGGCATCCGGGATCGGCGAGAGCCCGGAAAGTCTGCGGGCGAGCTCGAGGGCCGGTGGGTTGGCGAAGTCACCGAAGGTCGAGTAAGCCTCCAGCCGCTCCATTTGTCCGGCTACGGCATCGCGGATCGAGCTGCGCCCGTGACCTACGTTTGCGTACCAGAGGCTCGCCGTCGCGTCCAGGTAACGGTTTCCGTCTTCGTCCCAGACCCAGACATCTTCGCCCCTGGTCAGCACCAGTTGATGGTTCTTTACCTTTCCCATCTGGGCGAAGGGGTGCCAGAGAAATGTTTCGGGGGTGTCGTTGATCGCGACCCTCAGTCTCTACTGTATTTCGTGCCGGGTCCCGACTGAAGGTGCCGGACGGCTCAGCCGGGGAAGACTGATCCGGAGCCGGCGAACGGATGCGGCTCAACCTGGTGCTGAGCGTTATCCGTTGCCGACAGCCCCGGCTTGTCTGCGGCCTTCCAGGCCGGCTATTTCGTGGTCTTCTTCGCCGGCTTCTTCGCAGGCTTCTTCGTGGTCTTCTTGGCGGGCTTCCTGGTGGATTTTGCAGCCGCCTTGGTCGTCGTCTTCTTGGCGGGCTTCTTCGCTGCCGGCTTCTTCTTCGCTGCCGGCTTCTTCTTCGCCGCAGGCTTCTTCTTCGCAGCCGGCTTCTTCTTCGCCGACTTCGCCACCGACTTGCGGCCCGATCCCGACTTGCCGGGAGTGAGCGCCTTCTCGATCTGGCTCAGGGCGTCCCTGATCGACTTCTCGGCGTCCTTGGCCTCCTTCAGCAACCGCTTCTTGGTCGCTGCGTAATCCTTCTCGACTCTCGCCCTGGCGCTCTCGGAGGAGTCCCTCACGGCTTTCTCGATCGCCTTTGACTCACTTTTCGAGAGCTTTCGAATACTTTCGGCAGATTTCTCCAGCTGGTCGACTGCTTTATCGATGGATGTATCGATGGCTGACATTTTCTCCTCCTGGTTAGCGGTAGTCCGAGTCTAGCCACGAGAGTAGCCGCTGGCCGACCCGACGTGCGGACGGGGAGTCCCGGCCGGCCGATCCCGCGGCTCGGGTAGTGTGGCCGCGATAAGCAATGGAACTGACGAATCGGGTCATCGACTGGCGGTCAAGAGGTGCGAGCGAGACTTTCCGCGGGCGCCGGATCCATGTATTCCAGCGGGAGGGCGAAGGCGTGCCGCTCGTCCTGCTCCACGGTTTCCCTTCGAGCTCCTTTGACTGGCAGCCGCTGCTGGAGAAGATCCCCGACCGTCCGGTGCTGGCTTTCGACTTTCTCGGCTTCGGCCTCTCCGACAAACCCCGCGACCACCTCTACTCCCTGCACTGGCAGGCTGACCTGACCGAGGAGCTGGTCAGGCGACACCTGCCCGGCCGCCCGGTCTTCCTGCTCGCCCACGACATGGGCACTTCGGTCGCCACCGAGCTGCTGGCCCGCGATCTCGAGGGCCACCTCGGGTTCGGGCTCGCCGGAGCGATGCTGTTCAACGGCAGCATCGTGCTCAACCGGGCCAGCCTCACCCCCGGCCAGAAACTGCTGCGCGGCCCGCTCGGCCCGCTCGCCGCCCGGCTCGCCAACCGGCGGGTATTCGAGCGTGAATTCGGCAAGGTCTTCTCGCCGGCTCACCCGCTGAGCGAGAAGGAGGCGGCCGACCAGTGGGCGCTGATCTGCCAGAACAGGGGCCGCGGGATGGGCCGCCGGCTGATCTACTACCTGCAGGAACGCGAACGGCTGACCGACCGCTGGCACGGGGCGGTCCGCGACTGGCCCGGCAGTCTCAGCCTCGCCTGGGGAGAGCTCGATCCGGTGGCCACGCTCGCTGTGCTCGACGCCCTGATCGAGCTGAGGCCGGATGCGCCGGTCGAGCGGCTGCCCGGGCTCGGCCACTACCCGCAGATCGAGGACCCGCCGGCGATCGCGGCGGCACTCGAGCGGGCGATCGAACGGTCCGGGGCCGACGCTTCCGGTCCCGGCGGTTCCGACTAGGGACCAGGCCCTGCGGCCCTCTCCGGCTTCGACGCCCGTCCCGCCTCAGCGCCCGTCCCGGCTTCAGCGCCGGTTCGGCCAGCGGAATCGCTGGTAGGTGCTGCCCAG
>JAENXK010000059.1 GCA_016649615.1 Thermoleophilia bacterium | reverse complement strand
GCCGGAATCGGGCAACTTGATTCAGGAAAGGTAGAAGTAGAGGGCGAACAGCAGGTCCACGGCAGGGTTCGAGGTGTGGACGGTTACTTCCGGTGGTACCTGGAGCAACTGCTCGGTGTAGTTGAAGATCACGGTAACCCCGGACTCGACCAGTCCGTCGGCCACCACCTGGGCCGCGTCCGAAGGGACCGCGAGCACCCCGACCACGATCGAGTCTTCCTCCACGGCGCGTGGCAGCTCGGAGAAATCCCGCACGGTCAGAGATCCGACGCGGGTGCCGATGCGGTCGGGGTCAACGTCAAAGAGCGAGACGATGCGGAAACCGTGGTCCTCGAAGATGTCCGAATCGGCTATCGCCTGACCGAGCTTGCCGGCCCCGAACAGGGCGATGTTGTGCTGGCCGGCGGTGCGCATGATCTTGCGGATTTCGTCGACCAGAAAATCGATCCGGTAGCCGACCCCGCGCTTGCCGAACTTGCCGAAACCGGACAGATCGCGCCGGATCTGAGTCGGGTTGATGTGAGTGTGCTCGGAGAGCTCCTGTGAGGAAATCGTGTCGCGGCCCATCTTGCGGGCCTGAATCAGAACCTGAAGGTACCGCGAAAGCCGGGCCGCCACTCCGAGTGAGAGCCGCTCCGCCGGCGCGACCACAACCGGAGAGTCCCTGCTGCCTGGATCTGCCGGTGGCGCCATCGCCTCAGCGTACCTGTCCCCGGGATCCCGGGGTGCCGGTATCGAGTTCGGCAAGCGCCGCCCGCACCACATCCGGCTCAAAAAAGATCTCGCTGATGATCGCGCCGCCGGCCTCGATCACCGGAATCCGCTCGAGGTACCGGAGAAACAGCTGTTCATCGCCGTCGATGTCGACCTCGGTCAGCTCCAGCTCCGGGAACTCCTCCCGCAGGCGGCCCAGGCCGGCTACGGCCTCCTCGCACAGGTGGCACCCGGGCCGCGTGTAGACCTTCACGATCATCGGCGTTCGCCGGTGGCGAAGGCGTTGAACTCCAGGTAGTCCGGGTACCGGAGGGGCTCGGTGAAGCGGGCCGCCGAACCGATCATCGCGGCGTTGTCGGTACAGAGATCCAGGCCTACGAGCTTCAGCCGGACCTCGCGCTCCTCGCAGATCGCGGTCACCGACCGGCGCAGGGGGCCGTTCGCCGCCACCCCTCCCCCGAGTGCGACGGCCGGCCAGCTTTCGCGGTCGAGCGCGCGCACGAGCTTGGCTGCCAGCTGATCGACGATCGCCGCCTGGAAACCGGCCGCCAGGTCTGCCCGGTGAGCCTCCACCCCGCTTTCACCGAGGTCCCGGCAGCGGTAGACCAGCGACGTCTTGAGGCCGCTGAAACTGAAGTCCAGTCCGGGATCGCGGCTCATCGCGACCGGGAAGTCAAAGGCTCCCGGGTCGCCCTTCGTCGCCAGGGATTCCAGGGCGGGGCCACCCGGGTAGCCGAGTCCGAGCAGCCGGGCCCCTTTGTCGATCGCCTCCCCGGCGGCGTCGTCGAGAGTCTGCCCGAGGACTTCGAAACCGGACCGTTCGCGGACCCCTGCCAGCAGGGTGTGGCCCCCGCTGGCCAGCAGGCAGAGGAACGGCGGGGCGATCGGCTCCGGATCCAGAAAGTTGGCGGCGACGTGGCCATGCAGGTGATCGGTGGGTACGAGCGGGAGCCGCCCCGGGGCTGCAATCGCCTTGGCCGCACTGAGTCCGACCAGCAGGGCACCGATCAGGCCGGGTCCCGCGGTTACCGCCACCTGTTCGATCTCGCCGATCGTGACCCCGGCCCGTGCGAGCGCGTCCTCGACCACCGGGGCGACCAGTCCGAGATGCTGGCGGGAGGCGACCTCCGGAACGACTCCACCGAAGCGATCGTGGATCCCCTGCGAAGAAACCACGTTCGAGAGCACTTCGGGACCCTCGAGAACCGCGGCGCAGGTGTCGTCGCAGGAGGTTTCGATCGCCAGCAGAGGCACCGCTTCAGTGGTTCCCGGGCGCCGGATTGCCGAGCGCGGCGGCAGGCACCCCCGCCCGTTCCGGATCGCCCCGCCACATGATCAGGGCGTCCTCGCCGGTATCGGGGTAGTACCCCTTGCGGAAACCGCGGGAACGGAATCCGAGCGACTCGTACAGCCCGATCGCCGAAACGTTGGAGGGCCTCACTTCGAGGGTCACGGGGCTTCCCTCCGCGATCCTGGCCAGGGCCGACTCGATCAGACGGGTCGCCAGGCCCCGGCGGCGGTGCTCGGGCGCCACCGCTACGTTCATCAGGTGCCAGGCCAGGTCGAAGCGGGTCAGCACGATGTAGCCGGTAATCCGGCCCGCTTCTTCCGCGGCCAGGCTGACGCTGCCAGACTTGGACATCTCCAGGACGAACATCCCGGGCGACCAGGGACTGGTGAATGAGCGTCGCTCGAGGGCCGCAACGGCCGGCAGGTCGGCAAAGGTCATCGTCCGGATCGCCTGGCGTGCCGCCTTGCGATCAAGTGAAGAATCAGGTTTCGGCGTCTCGGCCGTCTCGTTCAAGCCAGAGTTGGGCATCGGGTACTCGTAGATAGTCGGGTTCCGGTGTCGTGCCTGGCGCGACCGGATCGGCACCGGCGCCCAGCTCGCATATGGCGCGGCCGCCCAGCCGGTGGATTCCCGCTGCGGACCCGGCGACATCGGCGCCGTGCTGTTTCAGTTCGTCCCTGAATCGTACCGCCCCCGGACCCGCGACCCGGGGTGAGGGCTGCCCTTCGGCGATCAGCGATTCGATCCGGCCACCCAGATCCCGCGGCGAACAGACGAACGGCGGCCAGACAACCCGGCCACCCGGCGCGACGAGGGCGGCGAACACCTCTCCCCGTCTGGCGTCCAGAACCGGGAGTGCCGGCCGGTCTTCGCCTCCGAGCTCCCCGAGCTGGATCGTGCGGGCGAGCGCTTCAAGTGTCGAAACCGGAACCAGCGGCTTGCCGGTGGCCAGGCGGAGCCCGCCGGCCGAGGCGATCCCGATGCGAAGGCCGGTGAAAGTACCCGGGCCGATCCCGACGGCGATCCGGTCGACCGAGTCCCAGCCTCCCAGCTTCGCGACCGCCCGCTCGACCGCCCCGAGCAGGGCTTCGCTGTGTACGGGGCGACCGTCTTCGCCCGGAGCGAGCACCGACTCGCTGACCATCCCGGAGCTGTCGGCAGCGGCGACCACTATGTCGTCGGTCGCGGTGTCGAAGCCGATGATCTTCACCGCCCGCTCCGGTAAGGTGACTCCGATGCCGGGGTGATCGACCCCGGCGAAACCGAAAACGGAGAACTTGAAATGATCGGTACCAATCGTTTGCCCACGGCGCTGGCCATTCTCGCAGTGGGTGCCACCGGAGTGTTCGCGGCCGGCTGCGGCAGCGATACCAACGACCAGATCCAGTCGGCTACCGACGAGGCGAACAAGAAGCTCGACGAGGCCCAGAAGCAGGCCGAGAAGGCTCAGAAGGAGGCGGGCAGCGGCACTGACACCACCGGGCAGGCGGGCGACAGCGCCGAAGCGGCACTCGACGATGCCAAGGATCAGATCGACAAGGCTCAGCAGGACGCCACCGAGGCCATCCAGGACGCGCTCGACGAGGCCGGAAACTAGCCGCCGGTACTACCGGGGTCGAGAACTCCCCGGCGGAGCTCAATCCTTCGCCGATCTCCCCCCAGGTGTTCGAGCGAGACCGTGAGCAGACGCCTCGCCATCCTCGACAGAGCCGGCTCGGCGTCGCCCGGCCACTCGATGAACACGATCCGGTCGGGACCGAAGTACTCGGCCAGAAGGCCAGGGTCCTCATCTTCGATCGAGCCCAGCCGGTAGAGGTCCAGATGCGAAACCGGACAGCGCCCCCGGTAGCGGCGACCGATCGTGAAGGTCGGCGAGGGGATCGGACCCTCGACCCCCAGCTCACGCATCGCGGCCCGGATCATGGTCGACTTCCCCGATCCGACTTCGCCCCTGAGCAGAATCACATCCCCGGGCCGGATCTCGGCCGCCAGTTCGCGGCCGGCCGCGCCGGTCTCTCCGGGGCCGGCCGACTCGATCACGGCGGGCTCGCCGCCACCGGGGGTCTCCGAGCCGCCGTGGCGTGCCTCTTCACTCCCTTTGGGATTCACGCGCCGGCCTCGGGCAGAGGGCGGCTGATCAGATCGGGAAGCGTCGCCAGATCGGCGGCCAGAAGGTCGGCGGTGCCTTTTGCCCTGAGCGCCGCCGCGGGGTGAAACAGCGGCAGCAGGAAGACCGTTCGCGTGCCGATCTGCCTGACCTGTGGCCGGCCATGGACCCTGGTGATCCCGGTCTTGTCGCCGGTCAGCAGCTTGGTCGCGAAGTTGCCCAAGGTAGCGACCACTCGGGGTTCGATCAGCCTGATCTGCTCGTTCAGCCAGGGCCTGCAGGTCTCGATCTCGGCGATCTCGGGATCTCGGTTGGACGGGGGCCGGCACTTCAGCGTGTTGGCGATGAAGACGTCCTCCCTGGCTATGCCCGCGTCGCCCAGCATCCTGGTCAGGAGCGCTCCGGATCTGCCGACGAAAGGCAGGCCCTGGCGGTCTTCTTCGGCCCCGGGGGCCTCCCCGACGAACATCAGGTCGGCGTCGGCGTTTCCGGCCCCGAATACGACCTGGCTCCTGGACTGGCTGAGCTCGCAGCGCTCGCAACCCCGGGCCTCGTGAAAGAGCTTGACCAGCTGCTCGCGCCTCTCCTGGGGTGTCGCCGCCATTGCGGCAGCCTATAATCGGGGAAGGCCGTCACTTGATCTTCCGGGGACGGACCTGAATCCAGTCAGCAGCACGTCACGCCCTCCGGGGCCCCACACCGTCTGGTATCGCCGCGAGGGAACTGGAACGGAACCATGAATTCGACCACTGAAAAACCAGAGGCGATCACCGTGATCGGCGCCGGCCGGGTCGGCCGTTCGATCGCGGCGGCCGGGTCAGCGGCCGGGCTCGAGGTCGATCTCCGGACCAGGGCCGACGGGCTGGACGG
The DNA here is from genome assembly GCA_016649615.1 of Thermoleophilia bacterium. GTDB lineage: Bacteria > Actinomycetota > Thermoleophilia > Solirubrobacterales > 70-9 > 67-14. The sequence continues at coordinate 6,421 of JAENXK010000059.1, read as the reverse complement.
ACTCGATGACCGGGACGTGCTGCTCTGCGTCCCCGACCAGGAGATCGCCCCGCTCGCGGCCCGGATCGCGGAGAAAGGCGACCTCCCCCGGCTGCTGGGCCATACCAGCGGGGCCACCCGCCTGGATCCGCTCGCCGGCTGCTCGCGCGAAGGCAGTTTTTCGCTTCATCCGCTCCAGACGGTACCCGACGTGAAATCCGACCTGACCGGCTGCCCGGCAGCGGTTGCCGGCTCCGGCCGGATACCACTGGATTTCGCCACCGGTCTGGCGGACGGCCTCGGCATGAGGCCGTTTCCGGTGGCCGAATCGGACCGGGCCATCTACCACGCTGCCGCCAGCATGGCCTCGAATTTCCTGGTCACGCTGGAGGAAACGGCCGCCGGACTGCTCGAAGAGATCGCGGTCGAGGATCCCAGGGCGGTGCTTGCGCCGCTGGTCAGGCGCAGCCTCCAGAACTGGTCCGAGCGGGGCGCCGCCGCCCTCACCGGACCGATCGCCCGGGGAGACAGCGGCACGGTGGAGCTCCACCGCTCCGCCCTTGCGCGGGTACGCCCCGAACTGTCCGGCCTCTACGACGCCCTGGCCGAACAGACGTCGGCACTGGCCGGGGAGCCACGATGAAGGTCCTGCGGGATCCGGCTGATCTGAGCATCGCCCGGGACGATGCCCGCCGCGTGGGGATAACGGTAGGGCTGGTGCCAACCATGGGCTATCTCCACGAAGGCCACAATTCTCTTCTGAAGGCCGCCCGTGAACAGTGCGACCGGGTCGTGATGAGTCTGTTCGTGAACCCGACCCAGTTCCGTCCCGGCGAGGACCTCGGCAGCTACCCCAGAGACGAGCAGCGCGACCTCGCGATCGCCCGAGAGGCCGGGGTCGACCTGGTCTATGCCCCTGAGCCGGAGAAGATCTATCCCGCAGGCTTTGCGACCGAAGTCACCGTGACCGGCCTGACCGAAGTGCTCTGCGGCAGCTCCGACAGCCGCGGGCCGGAACATTTCTCGGGCGTGGCGACGATCGTGGCCAAGCTGTTCAATGCCGTCGATCCTGACTTCGCCTACTTCGGCCAGAAGGATGCCCAGCAGGCGACCGTGATCAAGCGGATGGCCGAGGACCTCGATTTCCGCACCCGGGTCGTGGTCCTGCCGACCGTGCGTGATCGCGACGGTCTGGCGATGAGCTCGCGCAACGCGTATCTCTCCGAGGGAGCGCGTGAGCGAGCGGCTGCGATCTGGAAGGCACTGCTCGAAACCGAGTCCGTCTACGAGACCGCGGGTCTCGAAGCGGGCCTCGAAGCGGGCCGCAATGAACTGGAGCGGGCAGGTATCACCCCCGAGTATTTCGAGGCCCGCTTTCCAGGAACTCTCGACCCGGTGGAAGCCGGAGGCGACGAGGCGATCCTGGTCGCGGTTGCAGCCGAGATTGACGGAACCAGGCTTATCGACAACATCCTGATCGAACCTGAGAAGGGCAAGGTGCAGACAACGTGAGTACCGGAAAGCGAAGCGACGAGGACCGCAGCCCGGTGACCATCACCCGACTGGCCGAAATGATGAAGGCCGGCGAGCCGATCGCAATGATCACCGCCTACGACTTCCCTTCGGCCGAAGTGGTCGAGGAGGCCGGGGTCGACGTGGTGCTGGTCGGCGATTCGGCCGCAAACTGCGTGCTGGGCTACGACACCACCGTGCCGGTCGGGATGGACGAGATGACGATTCTGGCCAAGGCGGTGCGACGGGGGCTGAAGACCCCGTTGCTGGTCGGCGACCTCCCGTTCGGTTCTTACGAGGGGTCAGACGAACTGGCGATCGCCAGCGCGCAGCGGCTGGTCAAGGAGGCCGGCTGCGCCGCGGTCAAGCTGGAGGGTGGCGGCGCTTCGGTCGAGCGGGCCGAAGCGATCATCCGGGCCGGGATCCCGGTCATGGGCCATGTCGGGCTGACCCCGCAGACGGCGACCGCGCTCGGGGGCATGAAGGCTCAGGGACGTACCGCCGAAAAGGCGGTCAAGGTCGCCGACGATGCGCTGGCACTCGAGCGGGCCGGCTGCTTCGCGATCGTTATCGAAGCCGTTCCCGAAGCCGTCGCCGGGATGATCGTGGCCAAGCTCGATACTCCGACCATCGGGATCGGGGCAGGCAACGCCACCGCCGGGCAGGTGCTGGTGCTGCACGACCTGGCCGGGATCAATCACGGTCACCTGGCGAAGTTCGTCAAACGCTATTCCGACGTTAGGGGTGAGATGCTCAGGGGCGTAGAGGGATACGTGGCCGAGGTCCGTTCGGGAGGCTTCCCGGGACCTGAGCACGTTTACAGCGTCGACCCGTCCGAGCTCGACGGGCTGCGCCGCCGCCTTGACGAGGGCGACCTCGAATCAAATTATTCCTGGGACTGGGAGCCGCTTCCCTGACCCGCGGTGCCGTCCGCGGATTCACTTTCCCGAGGACGGAATTCGATCTCCCGGATGACCCGTGCCGGAGCGCCGGCGGCGATGACCCCCGGGGGGAGATCGTCGGTAACGACTGAGTTCGAGCCGATCACGCAACGATCGCCGATAGTGACCCCGCTGGTCACGACCGAGTTGACCCCGAACCAGCAGTTCGAGCCGATCATGACCGGCCCCCGGGTCGTGAAGCCCTGCCAGGTGACCGGCAGGTCCGGATCGTCAAAACGGTGGCTGGCGTCGCCGATGAAACAGCCGTTGGCGAACATGACGTGATCGCCGACGGTCACCTCCCGCTCGGCCGCGACCATCACGCCGCGATTGAGAAAGCAGCCGTCACCGATCGAGACCCGGGCCTCGGCCGACATGGTGATCCAGCAGCCCGGCTCGAACAGGGTCCCCTGTCCGACCGCCAGCCGCCCCGACTCCAGGCCCTCCAGGACTTCGCCTTCGATCGGGTGGCGGATGTAGGAACCGCGGCGCGCCATCTCGCGGTCCAGCCGAAAGCGGCGGAGTGGCCGGTGATTGCGCTCGTACCAGCGGTATTTCTGCCACCACATTTTCCAGCCGCGCTGATCTTCCACTCCTTTACTTTGTCAGAGGCGGATAAGGTGCGACAGACATGTCCGGCGAAGAAAGGGTGCGGCCATGATCGCGGCCCGGGAAGAGAGCGATGTTCTGGCGTAAGAAGGAGACAGCGAAACCAGTTGGCAGAGCCGGAATCGGCCAGGGTGCCCCGGCCGGGCAGAGCTCAGGGTCGACCAATGGCTCCGTTTCCGCGGCGCCGGGTTCCGGGGACCTGGTCGGCGGGATCGACCTCGGCGGCACCAAAGTGGCGGCCGCGGTCATCTCGCCGGACCACAAAGTCCTCTCCTACTGCCGCCGGCCGACACCCAGCAAGGGTGGCCCTCCCGACGTGATCACGGCGATGGCGCTCACCATGCAGGAAGCGGTAAGCGAGGCCGGGGTAGAGCCCGGTCAGCTCCGGGCGGTCGGAGTCGGGGCCCCGGGGTCCGCTGATGCTGCGACCGGGGTCCTCAGTGGAGCCGGGAACCTTCCCAACTGGTCGGGCCAGTTTCCGCTCGGCTCGGCACTCGGTGACGCCCTCGACACTCCGGTCAAGGTGGGCAATGATGTCCAGGTGGGAACCGCCGCCGAGTACCGGCTCGGAGCCGGGCGCGGATTCAACAGCCTGCTGGGTGTGTTCTGGGGCACCGGCGTCGGTGGAGGAATCATCCTCGACGAAAAGCCCTGGCTGGGTCGGGGCCGGGCCGGGGAAATCGGCCACACCATGGTGCGCCGGGGCGGCGCCCGTGGGCTGAACGGCCTCAACGGCACGGTCGAGGCATACGCCGGACGCCGGTCGATGGAGGAGCAGGCCCGGACCGAGGTCAGGAAGGGCCGCAAGACCGACCTGTTCAAGCTAATGAAAAAGCACGACAAACCGCACCTGACAAGCGTCGTCTGGGCCCACGCGCTGGACAAGGATGACGAGCTGGCAACCGATCTGCTGAACAGGGCGGTAAAGGCGATGGCCGCAGGCATCGCCTCGGCCGTGAACCTGCTCGATGTCGAGGCGGTGGTCATCGGCGGTGGTATGGGGATCCGGTTCGGCGACACACTGGTGCCCAAGATCACCGACCGCATGAACCGCTACCTGCTCAACCCGGAGAATCCGCCGGAGATAAAGGTGGCCGCGCTCGGTGATGACGGCGGCGTGCTCGGCGCCGCCCTCCTAGTGCAACCCGAATAGCAGCAGTCCGGACCTTCTGTCCGGGTGAGGCGGGTACCGAAACCGCCGCTTCCGGAGCCGGGGACCCGGGCGGCCCGGACTCAGGGACGGATCGCCAGCTTGAGGCCCGGGCTCCCGGCCTGCCGCCGCCAGGCTTCGGCCGCCTCCTCGAGGGGAATCACCTCGACCTCGATCTCGAGTTCGCCCCTCGCCGCGTGAGCGCACATCGTCCGGAAAGCGTCGGCCTGGACCGTCCGCGGCGCCCAGAGATTGCGGTGGCCCCGGATGTCGAGCAGGGCACCCCGCAGCCGGCCCGCCGCGACACTCGACAGCTTGCCGGCCGAATTGCCGACCTGGATCAGACGTCCGGTCGGCTTGATCGCACCGATCGCGGCTGTCGCCGGTTCACCCCAGAGACAGTCGATGACCAGGTCGGGTCCTCCCCCGGTCGCTTCGAGTATCGATTCGGTCAGGCCGGCCGTGCCGGCCGGGTCATCCGCCAGAGCCGTCGGTTCGACCGCGGTTTCGATCACCGCGTCAGCACCGAGGGCCGCCACCTTCTGGCGGCCGGCGGCACTCCTCGCGGCGCCGACGACGCGCCCGGCCCCGAGCAGCCGGGCTGCCTGGATCGCAATCTGACCGACCGCGCCGCTGGCCCCGAGAACCAGAACGGTCTCCCCCTCCTTCAGCCTCCCCCGCCATTCCAGCGAGAGCCAGGCGGCCAACCCGGCTACCCCGAACGCGATCGCCCTCTCCGGTTCGATCCCCCCCGGCACGGGAATCCCGCTGTCGGTGTGAATCACGGTGTGCCCGGCCAGCGATCCGGATGGCGGGATCGCCCCGTCGAACCAGACCATCTCCCCGCTCTCCAGCCGGCCGATCCCTTCCCGTCCGGTTACATACGGAACCGGTGGCTGACCGGCGTCGAAGGTACCGGAGGCGATCGCCAGGTCAACCGGGTTGAGACCGGCGATCTCGATCGCCACCGCCTCCTGCCCGTTTCCCGGTTCGGGCCGCTCGATCGTCTCGACGACCGGCGGCTCACCGTAGGAATTGATTACGGCGGCGCGCATCTGACGATCAGGCGGCTACCGCGATATCCACGCCGAGTGGATCCCTGAGGAAGTCACCGGTGTAAGACCCGGCGACCGCGGCGATCTCCTCCGGGGTGCCGGTCGCGACGACCAGGCCGCCTCCGTCTCCCCCTTCGGGACCGAGGTCGATCACCCAGTCTGCACTCTTGATCACGTCGAGGTTGTGCTCGATCACGATCACCGTGTTGCCGGCATCGACCAGCCGTCCCAGCACCTCGAGCAGGCGGCGCACGTCACCGAAATGAAGCCCGGTGGTCGGCTCGTCGAGGATGTAGAGGGTTGATCCGGTCGCCACCTTGGAGAGCTCGGAGGCGAGCTTTATCCGCTGGGCCTCACCACCGGACAGCGTGGTGGCCGGTTGGCCCAGGCGCACATAGCCGAGACCGACGTCATTCAGCGTCTTTAGCCGGCGGGCGATCTTGGGGATGCTCTCGAAGAACGGGTAGGCCTCCTCGATCGACATCTCCAGCACGTCGGCGATCGACTTGCCCTTGAACCGGACCTCGAGCGTTTCCCGGTTGTAGCGGTGGCCGTGGCACTGCTCGCAGGGCACGTAAACGTCGGGCAGGAAATGCATCTCGATCTTGATCTGACCGTCGCCCTTGCATACTTCGCAGCGGCCGCCCTTGACGTTGAAGCTGAAGCGACCCGGTTTGTAGCCCCGGGCCCGGGACTCCTGGGTGGCGGCAAAGAGCTGCCGGATGTGATCGAACACCCCGGTGTACGTGGCAGGATTGGAGCGGGGCGTCCGGCCGATCGGGGACTGGTCGATGCTGATGATCTTGTCGATCTGCTCGATCCCGTCAATCCCGTCGTGAGGGCCGGGCCGCAGCTTGCCCTGGTGGAGCCGGTTGGCCACTGCCGGATGGAGCGTTTCGTTGACCAGGGTCGACTTGCCCGAACCGGATACTCCGGTGACGCAGGTGAACACTCCCAAAGGGAATTCGACGTCAACCCCGGTCAGATTGTGCTGGCGGGCACCGCGCACGGTCAGGGCCCCGTCCGCCTCGCGTCGGCAGTCGGGTACGTCGATGCCCTCGGCGCCGATCAGGTACTTGCCGGTAAGCGAATCGGGGTTGGCCTCGACCTCGGCCGGCGTTCCCGAAGCGACCACATAGCCACCGTGTTCGCCGGCCCCCGGACCGAGATCGACG
>JAENXK010000212.1 GCA_016649615.1 Thermoleophilia bacterium | reverse complement strand
TGGGGGCCGTCTGTAAGGCCGGTGAAGGTCTTGGGGGAAGTGCAGTCGGCGAAGGGCTCTGAGTCGATCTTGCATTGGACCTTGGCGGTGTCACCGGCCGGGGTACCGCTGAAGGTGAAGGTTGCCTGGTTGGTTGCGATGGTGCCGGTCGGTCCGGAGTCGATTGTGGTGTCGGGCGGGGTTGTGTCGACTGTGAAGGTGCGGGTGGCCGGGGTCGGGTCGGTATTGCCGGACGCATCGGTGGCCCGTACCTCGAAGGTGTGGGATCCGTCCGAGAGGCTCGCGTACGACTTCGGCGAGGAGCAGGCCGACCATGTTCCGGCGTCAAGGCGGCACTCGAAGCTCGAACCGCTCTCACTTGAGGAGAACCCGAAGCTCGGGGAGGCGCTGCTGGTGGTGCCGGTAGGTCCGGTGTCGATTACCGTGTCGGGCGCACAGGCCCCGGATGACCCCCCGGCGGCGAGCCTGTAGACCGGGCCGTCGAATGAGGTGACATAGATGCGGCCCGAGGAGTCCTCGCCGAATGACGTTGGAAACTGGACGCAGAGGCCCTCCGAGCGGTCGAGCACCGGGGGTTCCAAAGCCAGCGAGCGAAGCTCACCGACGCAGAAGTCGGCATACAGGTAGCGACCGTCGAGGTCACCAAGCGCCGGGTCACGAACCACATAGCCCCCCGTGATCGAGCAGTTGCCGTCGAGGTGTTCATACTCAAAAACCGGCTCGATGACGGCCTGCTCAGCGTCGCACGGTGGTGCAGTCGAGAACTGGATCGTCCCCTGCCAGCAGTTCCAACCAAAATTCGCCCCCTTGCCGGGGTCGGGGCCTGTTGCGAAGTCAACTTCCTCCCGGGCTCCGTGGCCGACGTCGCCAATCACCAGATCGCCGGTCAGCCGATCGAACGAGAAGCGCCAGGGGTTTCGCAGCCCGTAGCTCCAGATCTCATCCTTGCCGGGAATTTCTCCGGCGAACGGGTTGTCGGCCGGAACGGTGTAGGCGGACCCCAGTGTGCTGTGGGGATCGATGCGAAGGATATTGCCGTAGAGGTTGTTGAGGTTCTGCGCGTTGCCGTCGGGATCACCCTGGGGCCCGCCGTCCCCGGTTGAAGCAAACAGGTAGCCATCAGGTCCGAAGTGAAGCTGGCCGGCGTAGTGCAACCGAGCCTCTGGGTACTTGATCGTGAGTACCTCTCGACGGCTGGCCGGGTCGGCGCTGTCGCCGTTCGCGGTGAACTCGGCGATGTGCCATTCACCTGACTCATCTTCGTTCTCGGTGTTTGGGTCATCAGCGCTGCTGTACGCCACGTAGAAGAGCGAGTCCGTTGCGAATTCAGGGGAGAATGCCATCGAATAGAGGCCGAGTCCGCGGAACGCGCGATCATCCCGGGGACTCAGGACGATCGGCTCGATGTCGAGGAAGACGCCGGTCTCACCGTTCTCAACAAGCTTGATTCGACCGCTGCGCTCAACCACGAATAGCCGATCGGGGTCGCCAGGGTCGGAGGTCACGTACGTGGGAGTGGCGAAGTTCCCGACCTGCTCAAGCGACAGTGCGCTGGCACCGGTCGGGGACAGCATTCCGAGGACAAGGAGCGAAACGAAAGCGAATGCGTACCGACGCCACGAGGTAGCGGCTGAACGTTGCAGCACATCACGAGCCCGATCGACCCCTGCAGATCTCATGGCCGACTTCCTTTCATCGGATCCGGCCGGACGGGACACGAACACCGGATTCATCGGATTCACCCCAGGTGACCCACCATATCCGCGGTCTTCGAGAGAAGTCAAGTCGGGGTCCCACTCGACGGGGTCAGAGGCTCTTCCGACTTCTCCGAATTCGTGAATAGCGGCGAGGTGCGCGCCGGACAAGGAGGGCAGCACCTCTCGCTGGCTCCGAAGGACGCACTCAGAACATCATCAGGGCCGCCTCCCAAGCCGTCCTTCAACCAATCGGGGCGACCGAATTTGAACCAGCGACCTTTTCGACCCCCAGCCGACACGGAGCCACCGTCAATCCGTTCAGTGGCGTCCCATGCGTCCCTTCTGTCCCCGTCTATGGACGCACGGGACACATGAAACACATCAGTCGGTACCACCGTGGTACCACCTCGACGCAATCAGGTGTCTTGGTCGATCCGTCAACCGGGGTCGGCTCGTCCCCCTGACGAACATAGCGGGGGCCGGATTCGAACCGGCGACCTTCGGGTTATGAGATCTCTGCGGGCCGGTCTGTCGGGCACTGTACGGCTTTCCTGTGCGGTCTCGGATGCCTTGAGGTCAGGTGAGATTCGCTTGGTTCGGTACCGCCGTAGGTACCACAGTTCTGGGAAGGCCATATGAACGCAACCGCT
>JAENXK010000017.1 GCA_016649615.1 Thermoleophilia bacterium | reverse complement strand
TTCTTGGTCTGGGGGCTCGAGGTCTGGCTGTTGATCGGACCACTGCAGGTTGAGGGGTTGCGACTCGCCCTCCAGCTGTAGTCGGCGGTGCTCAGCCCGGTCGAAGCCAGAGCCGGCGCCCAGGACGGGACGGTGAGTGCCACGTAGTTGCCTCTGTTGACCGGGATCGGTTTATCCAGCTTGTATGTCGCGACCGTCCCCAGGTCCCTGTTGAGTCCCTGCACCGGGCTGCGCTTGCGCAGCTTGTACATGGTCTTGCCATCTACTTTGACCTTTTTCAGAATGGCCAGTCCCGCCTTCGGCTTCTTGCCGAAGTTCTGTTCGAAGAATTGACGCTGGGATTTGTTCGGCTTGCCGAGGCCCAGTTTCCATTTTGTGATCTTTCCGGAGAACGGGACTCTGAACGGCGTGGCGACACCATCGATCCGGGACTGAATGCCGGTGACGATGGCAAGAGCTTCACAGTTCTTCGGGCACTGGCCGGCGGGCAGGGAGCCGACCGCCCCGAGTGCCACCGTCTGCTTGTCCCCGTCCGCCGCACCGGCGCTGGAGTTGCCGCCGGTTGCGAGCATCAGCGCTGCAACCAGCGCCACCAGAACGAAAGCGAAGGCCGCGGTCAGACCGATCGCGGGGGAACTGCTGGACTCTCTGCTTGACATCTGTGACTGGCTCCTTTGGAAAAGTTCTCTGACCGCCATCACAGCGGTCCGTTGCTCACCCGATTACGACGGGACACCGTATAAACCGTTGAGAGGGCGCGAAGGTTCGCTGCCCGGGTGAAAACATTCCACCGCTCTGAAGCCGGAACCGGAGCTAGCGCTTGCTGATCACTGCGCTGCGCACGTCGCCGATACCGTTGAACTTCAGCGCTTTCCGGGCACCGTTGGTCAGGTCCCAGGCCCGGCCGCTGATGTAGGGGCCGCGGTCGATGACTCTGGTCATCAGGTACCGGCCGTGATAGCCGATCATCACCTTGGATCCGCAGGGAAGCTTCTTGTGGGCGACGCCGACGGTTCCCCGCCGGAGGGTCTGACCGCAGGCCGTCTGGTTGCCGTAGAAACCGGGGCCGTACCAGGACGCGCCCGATTTGCCGAGAGACCGGACCAGCTCCTGTGCCGTGCCCTTGCTCACCACTCCGTTGGTCTTCAGGCGGGTCTTCTTCTGAAAGCGCTTGACTGCTGAAGTCGTCGGGCGGTCGAATTCACGGCTGATCGGCGACCCGACCAGCAGCGACTTCGACCGGACGATGCCCTTCAGCACCTTCACGTCGGGACCGGTCATTCCTTCGCGCAGAGTGCGGGTGCCGAACCGGGTGGCGTAGCCGTCCGTATTGCTGGCGGCGGTCTGGTTCAGTCCCCCGGCCGTGACTTCAGCCGAAGCGGACTGACTTCCGGCAAACGAAAGCCAGGCACAGAGCGAAGCCATCGCGACCAGAGCGACAACTGTTCCCAAGCTCAAATTTTTGTTCCGCAGAGAGCGGTTCATGCCTTCTCAGTCCTCTTTCCAGTGCTTGCGGGGTTAGCTGTCGGGCTCGCGCTGAAAGAGCAGCGCTACCTGGCAGATGCCAGTGATTCGCCCCAGGGACCAGGTCCTCATTGGGTCCCCCGCTCTCCGCGATCTTGTGGCGGAGATTCAGCAGAAGGTTCGCTGGAAGGTTAGCAAATACTCACGAAAGGACGAGTTCCCCACCCTCCGCCGCCGGATGCCCCGACCGCGGCAGGCCTGCGGAGAATAGAGAGGGCCCCTCGCGGGGCCCTCTCCTTAGTGGGTCTGTAAGCCGGATCCTGTCGTGAACGACCATCTGTCTCACCGGCTGATCACGCCGGCGGGGGCCTGGCCGAAACCGGGCACACCTGCGACCTACCTGGATCTCGCCGGGCCGGGTCGACGATCCTGTTTGGTCTTGCACCGGACGGGGTTTGCCTGGCCGCCGCGTCACCGCGACGCCGGTGCGCTCTTACCGCACCCTTTCACCTTTGCCTGTACGCGACTCACGTGTGGTCGCGCCATCGGCCGTATGTTTCTGTGGCACTTTCCTGCGGGTTTCCCCGAGTGGGAGTTGCCCACCGTCTTGCCCTGTGGTGTCCGGACTTTCCTCGAAGGGATTTCTCTCCCCGCGGCCGTCCAACCCACGCCAACATTGTACTTCTCCATTGAAACGGGGTCGGGAACGGCTCCGTCCGGCCGGAATCGCCCGCGCGGGCCGGCCCGCCGGCCGCCGGTTCATGGCCGCACTGCCCCGGGTCAGACCTTGCGGAAAACCCCGATTACCTTGCCCATGACCTGGGCATCCTTGGTCAGGATCGGGTCCATGGCCTCGTTCTCGGGCTGAAGCCGGAGATGGTCGGACTCGCGGTACATGCGCTTCACGGTCGCCTCCTCGTCCTCGAGCAACGCGACCACGATCTGGCCATCGTCGGCATCGGGAGCCGGCCGGACGACAACGTAGTCCCCGTCGATGATCCCGGCATCCTTCATGCTCTCACCGCGTACCTCGAGTACGTAGTCCCCGTCCCTGCCGCCGATCACGCCCGGAACGTCAACGTGGTCCTCGATGTTCTCCTCGGCCAGGATGCCCGGGCCGGCCGAGACCCGGCCGACCAGTGGAAGTCCCGCCTGTCCGGTCGCCGTGGCCACCGCCGAATCAACCGCGTCCCTTGCGCTCTTCGCCTTTTTGACCAGCATTTCGATGGCTCTCGGCTTGCTCGGATCCCGTCGCAGGACTCCGGCCTTTTCGAGATTGGCCAGGTGAACGTGCACGGTCGATGACGAGTGAAGGCCGACCGCCTTGCCGATCTCCCGGACCGTGGGCGGATAGCCCGTCTTTTCGGCGTACTTGCCGATGTAGTCAAAGATCTCGCGTTGCCGCTTGGTCAGATCAACCACGATTCTCCTATCGGGCCGTTTCGGCCGGTTTCAGAACTTGAACACTGCGTTCGCCCACAGCGAACTTATGTTCGTACTCTATCCCTGCCCCCGGACGTATGTTCGGACCGGGTCCCCGGCGAAAGATCACGCCCGAAAGCGGCGCCGCGCGACCGGCATGGCTTTCCCTAGAATCGGGCGACCTTCATGCGGCTGTGGCGGAATTGGTAGACGCGCAAGCTTGAGGGGCTTGTGTCCCTTGGGACGTGGAGGTTCGACTCCTCTCAGCCGCATCTTCACCCGAAACAAACCGAAAGGAGTATTGCCCGGCGGTGCTCTTGGTAACGGATTTCACAACCGAAGCGCAGGATCTCCTGCGAGATCCGACCCAGTTCAAATGGTATGCGGTCACCCTGCTGGTCCTGGTCATGTACGTGTACTCGGTTGAAGTCGAGCGCCGGCGCTGGGACATACTGCTGGCCGGGGTGACCTTGTGGCTGGCGGACTGGATCAATGAAATCGCCAACTCCCTGGTCCTGCATTTCACCGACCGTGCCGCAATCTGGACGACCACCGGGGATACGGCCTATCTGATCCTGATCGGCCTCACCCTTGAAATCTCACTGATGTTCGCGATCTCCGGGATCGTCTTCGCCAAGTCGCTGCCCGAGGACAAGAAGCAACGCCTGCTGGGCTTGCCGAACCGGCTGACCATAGCCCTGGCCTTCTCGGTTCTCGCGGTCGTGGTCGAACTGCTGCTCCACGCAACCGGCTATTTCCACTGGGAATACTGGTGGTGGAATACGAGTTTCGTCCTGCCCATCCTGGTCTTCGGCTACCTCTGGTTCTTCCTGATCGCCGCATACGTCTACGACCTGCCGGACAATCGCAGACGGCTGCGCGTGGTCGGGGTAATGGCCGCGATCGTGGCCGCATCGCTGGTCGCTTTCGGACCTCTCCTGAACTGGATCTGACCCGAGGGCAGAGAAACACTGAGGCGCGTTTAGACTGGCCGGTAATCGCCGCCGACTCAACCGAGGGAACCGCCATGAGCAAACAGACCAACGCCGGTCAGACGACGACCGGGGATTTCGGCCATCTGATCGCCCTGTACATGAACTGCACGCTCAGCCGGTCGCCGGAACCCAGCCACACGCAGATCCTGATCGAGGCCAGTCGTGAACTGATGGAGAAGCAGGGGGTATCAACCGAGACCCTGCGGCTGAATGACCACGAGGTCGCGCCCGGAGTCTGGCCGGACATGCGCGAGCACGGCTGGGAAAACGACGCCTGGCCGGATATTCAGGAGAAGGTCATGGCGGCCGACATCCTGGTCCTGGCCGGGCCGATCTGGCTGGGTGACAACAGTTCCCAGATGAAGGTCGCGATCGAGCGCCTCTATGCCTGCTCGTCAATCCTCAACGATTCGGGCCAGTACGCCTTCTACGGCAAGGTCGGCGGCTGCCTGATCACCGGCAACGAGGACGGGGTCAAACACTGTGCGATGAATGTGCTCTACAGCCTGCAGCACCTCGGTTATTCGATTCCGCCGCAGGCCGACGCCGGATGGATCGGTGAAGCCGGGCCCGGGCCGAGCTACGGGGACGACGGGATCGGACTCGACAACGACTTCACCAACCGGAACACGGCATTCATGACCTGGAATCTGATGCATCTGGCCGGCCTGCTGAAGCAGGCCGGAGGTTTTCCGGTCGGGGGCAACCAGCGAAGCGAGTGGGATGCCGGATGCCACTCCGGCTACGTCAACCCCGAGTACCGCTGACCGCGAGCCGGATGGACGTGCCTGAGAGTCCGCGATTTCCAAGTTCTCTCGACCAGGAGATCATCCGAAGTGGCGAACCGGAGATCGTCGCCGAGCTTTCGGACCCGGAGCGCCTCCAGCGTATCCAGAGAGAGTCTGACCAGGGCTTCAGGCTGCTCGGAGATCTCGGTCCCGCAGTCTGTTTTTTCGGATCGGCCCGGACCACCGAGGCGAGCAGCGAATACCGACTGGCCCTCGAGAGCGCTGCCGCGATCGGCAGCTCCGGATATGCGGTGATCACCGGCGGCGGACCGGGGACCATGGAGGCAGCCAACCGGGGAGCCCGTGATGCCGGGGCTGCCTCGGTCGGCCTCAACATCGAGATACCCCACGAGCAGGCGTTGAACCCCTACGTCGACATCGGCCTGGAGTTCCACTACTTCTTCGTACGCAAGCTGATGTTCGTCCGTTACTCATGGTCGTTCGTGATCTTTCCCGGCGGCTTCGGCACCCTGGACGAGCTGTTTGAAATCCTGACCCTGATCCAGACCGACAAGTCACGGTATCTCCCGGTGGTTCTGGTGGGCAGCGAATACTGGTCGGGCCTGATCGAGTGGATCCGGTCCGAGCTGCTGGAAGGCGGCCGCGTATCGCCCGAGGATCTGGATCTGTTCCGGGTGGTCGACGAACGGGCCGAAATCGTCGCCGCGGCGACCGAGGGACTTCCCGCAGGTCCCCACCGCCGGCTCTGAACGGCAGCGCCCGGGAAGCGAGCCGTTGACGGGCCGCCTGGGAGCGATTCAGGAATGAGGGCTACCGGGGCGTGAAGCCGTGAACCGTGAAATAACCGAACAGGTACAGGTTCCGGCCGCCCCAGATCATCGGGGTGTAACCGGGTGAATCGAACGAGAACACCCGCCGGCGGGTGTGAACGTCGATCCCGATCGACTTCACGGTCTCGAAGCTCGACGTATAGACGGTACGACCGATCACCGTGGCCGTCCCCGGAACCTGCCCGCCGACGTCGAAGTCCCACTCTTTCCTGCCGGCCGCGGCAGCTCAACCGCCGTTTGCCTTGACCCGCTGGTTGGTCTTGTCTATCCGCTGGTTGGTGTTGTCGATCCGCTGGTTCAGGGAGTTGACGTCAGACTTCTCCTTGCTCTGCAGACTGCTGATCTCGTTGCCCTGAGAGTCGACCTTGTTGCTGAGATCGCGGGTCTCCTGCTGCAGCTTGCTTATCTGGCTGGACTGCTGGTTGACCTTTTTGAGCAGCGACTTCTCGTCGCCGTCCAGCCTGGCTACAATTTTCTCGGCGGCAGAGGCCTGCCGCTTTTCGCGTGCGTCCTGCCTGGCCTGCTCTTCGGCGAAACGCTTTTCCACCTGGGTGGCCACGTTTTCGTTGTCATCGGTCGCCTGCTTGGCGTTATAGGCCGTGATCGCCGCGACGATGCCGATCACCAGCGCTACGGAACCGAGGGTGATTGCCAGGATCTGCTTCGAGTTGGAGGACATGGAACGACCTTAGACGATCATTCCACGCCGGAGCGCCGGCCGGCGCTGCCGGTTCAGATCCTGAGCAGGACGATGGTGTTGAGGAAGAAGATGATCGCCGTGGCAACCGTCGCCCGGTCGAGGTTGCGCTCGACCATCGAACCGCCGCCGATCGAACTGCCTCCGCCGCCGATGCCGAATGCGCCAGAAAGGCCCGCGTCCTTGCCCGAGTGGAGCAGGATCAGGAATACCAGCAGGAATGCGATACCGACTTGGAGCAATGCCAGGAACGTGTACATACGAAGGCGCAGTCTAGCCGGACGGCGGTCCGTCCGGCAGTTTGCTCTCGGTTTCCTCCGGCCGCCCTTCGCGATCAGTGGCACGTTCGGAGCCATCGCCGGTCCGCTCCTGATCGCCCCGAGACCGCTCCTCGCCGCTGCGCGCCCGATCGAGGCGATCGAGGATCGCGATCGCTTCCCGGCGCAGTTCGGCGTTGAGAATCTCGAAGTCTTCCTCCGGCAACTTGCCCGAATCGCGATCGGCACGCGCATCCCTGATCTCCCGATATTTAGCATCACGAGCGGCTTCAAGAGCCGCAACCTCGGGATCCTCGGCCCGGCTCGGATCAGCCCCGGCCCAGAACGGCCGGCTGACGAACGCGGCCACGGCTAGACCGAGCAGCAGAAGCCAGAAAATCTCCATCAGGCCTGCTCCCGCGGGCGGGGGGCGCGCGCCGGCCAGGCTGCGAACAGAGCCCCGAAGATCGCCACCAGCGCCCCGACCCAGATCCAGGTCACCATCGGGCTGACGATCACCCGGAAGGTGACCGGCTCGGCCAGCCCAGGATCGACGTACGAGGTGATGATCTGGTCGGTGGCGATGTCCTGGACCCGGACCATCTTCTCGGTCAGATCGCTGCTTCGGGTCGGGTCTTCACGAATCGCCGGCAGCACCCGGGCCCGCATGAACCGGCCGAAACGCCGGTCCGCCGTATTGGCCCGGCGCTGGATCTCGCTGGTCTCGGGTTCGAGTGAGACCCAGTAGTCCCGGCGAAAACCGGCTTCGAGCCCGACCTCGCTGGTGGCCTCGCCGCGAAAATAGCCGGAGATGGTGCGGGTGCCGTCAGTGGCCTGGTAATAGCGCCGGGTCGGGTGAAGGCTGGCGAATTTCCGGCCATTGCGCTCGACTTCGAGGTCGGCCCCGAAGATCAGCGCCTGGCTGTCGCGGGAGACGGTCGGCTGCACGTATGTGGTGCGGTAGCCGTCGATCGTGACCGACTCACCGGGCTTCAGCACGACGTCGCGTTTGGTCTCGAAGCTTGAAGAGGCGGCGACGCCGACCAGGAGGATGACCAGGCCGAGGTGGACGATGTAGCCGCCATAGCGCCGCCGGTTTCTGGTCATCACCGTCCGGATCGACGACGGAATTGAGCCTCCGGAACTGGTTCTGGTTGCTGCGGCTCCCCGCCAGGTTTCCTGGATCAGGGCGGTCACGGTGAAGCCGGCCAGAACGAATACGGCCGTCGCCCAGAGGCTGCGACCGGCATCGGTCAGTATCAGGACGATTACCAGGGTGACGCCGGCCGCTGCCAGCGGCACTGTGAATACGCTGCGCGCTCCGGCCCATGAGATCCGCCGCCAGGCCAGCAGCGGTCCGATCCCCGTGAACAGAACCAGGCCTACGGCAAGCGGGGTTGTATAGCGGTCGAACCAGGGCGCCGCCAGGGTCGACTGGGTGCCGGTGAAGAACTCGGAGATCAGAGGGAAGAAGGTCCCCCAGAAGACGACCAGGCAGAGCGCGACCAGAAGAAGGTTGTTGATCAGGAACACGGCCTCGCGCGATGCCATCGAGTCGATCCGCTTCGGCGCCCTGAGGAGGTCCAGACGGGAAATGATCAGAGCGGTCGAGCCGATGATGATCACGCCGATCAGGCTGAGGAAGTAGGGGCCGACCGTGGAGTCGCCGAACGCGTGGATCGACTGGAGCACCCCCGAGCGGACGAGGAAGGTGCCGAGCAGGGCAAGGCTGAAGCTGGCCACGATCAGACTGACGTTCCAGACTTTCAGCATGTTCCGCTTTTCCTGGACCATGATCGAGTGGATGTACGCGGTGGTGATCAGCCAGGGCATGACCGAAGCGTTTTCCACGGGATCCCAGGCCCAGTAGCCGCCCCAGCCGAGCTCGGTGTACGACCAGCGGGCGCCGAGAATGACCCCGATCGACAGAAAGGTCCAACTGACAAGCGCGAATCCCCGGGTCGACTTGATCCAGGCGGCGTCGACCCTGCGGGTGATCAGGGCGCCGATCGCGAAGGCGAACGGGACGGTCAGCGAGACGTACCCGGTGTAGAGCATCGGCGGGTGGATGATCATCGAGGGATGCTGGAGCAGAGGGTTCAGCCCGGTCCCGTCGACCGGAACCTCGGCCAGCGTCGCGAACGGGTTGACCCCACCGCCGAAAAGCATCAGCGACGTGAAAAAGCCGGCGATCCCGAGCATGATCGCGGTGGCCCAGGGAACCAGATCCCGGAGCCTGCCCCGGGTCACGAAAAGGGAAATCGAAGCGACGACCGAGAGCAGAAACGCCCAGAGCAGGAGCGACCCCTCCTGGCTCGACCACATCGCGGTCAGCTTGTAGAAGACCGGGGTCTCGATCGAGGAATGGTTGGCGACCACACTCAGGCTGAAGTCGTCCCGCAGGAAGGAGACCTCGATCGCAACTACGCAGATCAGCATCAGCGCCGCCAGGGCGTAGGCCGCACGACGGGAGGCATCGACCCACCTGCGGTCTCCCCTGGTCCCGACCAGAGCAGCCACCACCCCGAAAACGGCGGTCAGGAGGCCAAGCCAGAGCGCGGCACTTCCGAGACTACTGATGCTTTTTCTCCGAGAACTTGGATGGGCACTTGGTCACGAGCGTGTCACGCTCGCCGACGAAGACCCCGTTCTCGACGCTTCCTTTGAGCACGATTTCGCGTCCGTCACGGAAGGGATCCGGGACTACGCCCTCGTAGCTCACCGGAAGTGAGCCTCCTCCATCGCGGTCGCTGACCTTGAACTTGATTCCAGTGCCGGATTCTTCGATTGAGCCCGGGACGACCTTGCCGGTCAGCTCGTAGTTCTTCCCGGGCACCGCATCACTCATCTCGGAGGGCTGACGGGCCTCACTCGATACATTGAATGAGGTGTAAACGAGTCCGGTGGCCAGGACGAGAGCCAGCCCGAGTGCCACGAAAAGCCTGATCTGCCGCTTGCGCTGAACATCCATACGCGGCCATTATCGCAAGCCCTGACCGTCGGCCGGGTCCTCATGTCAGAATCAGGCCATGAGCAAGCCCGACGACGTCCTGATTATCACTGGTGCCAGCAGCGGAATCGGAGCTGCTTCGGCCCGGAAACTGGCCACCCGCTACCGGCTTGTCCTGGCCGGACGCCGGCCCGAACCCCTGGAGGAGCTGGCGGCCGATCTCGGCGGTGAGGAGCGGGCGGTCGCGGTTACCTGTGACGTTTCCGAGTGGGACCAGGTGGAGAATCTGGCGGCGACGGCGATCCGGAAGTTCGGTGCGATCGACGCCGTCTTCGCCAACGCCGGCTTCGGCGCATCGCGCGGCTTTCTCGAGGAGACGCCCGAACACTGGCGATCGATGGTCCTGACCAACGTGCTCGGCACAGCGCTGACCGTGAGGGCGACGCTTCCCCACCTGCTCGAGCGCGGTACCGGTCACTTCGTGGTAACCAGCTCGATCGCCGGCCGCCGGGTGCTGCCCGGGTCGCTCTACTCGGCGACGAAGTTCGCCACGACCGCGATCGGCGAAGCGCTCCGTCTGGAATTGAGAGAGCTGCATCCGGAAAACCGGATCCGGGTGACTCTGATCGAACCGGGCATGGTCGATACCGATTTCTTCGATCAGCGGCCGGGTGACAGTGCCCTGACCGATGACGACATCGCCCGGGCGGTCGAGTACGCGCTTGATCAGCCCGACTCGGTCGATCTGAACGAGATCCTTATCCGCCCGATCCGCCAGGCGCTCTGACCGGCGCCCCGATGCGGGGTTCGATCGGACCCGGGCGCTCAGTCCCGGAGCAGGCAGAGAACCGCCCGCCAGTAGGCCCTGAGCCCGGCCCTGACCGGTCCGGACCGGACCGCAGCCGGGAGGAACGGTGAGTCCAGGTCCGGGGTAAGAACCCGGGCGAACTCTCCCGCGGTGATCGATCGCCGGGCCTGTATCGAACTGCGCTCGGCGCCGAGCCGGGGCAGCCACCGGGCCAGGTCACGCCAGGCCCTCGCCTTCTCCCGAAACCAGCCATCCCGGAGCGCGATCAGGCCGATCGCGATCTCGGCCGCTGTCAGAGCCGGAGCCAGCAGGGCGAGCAGGGCGGCCGGGTAATTCCGGATGATCGTCGCCCACCGGTTGCGCTCCAGCCAGTGCCACTTCGCGTCACCCCGGTCGAACTCGTAGTCGTGATCAACCTCCGCCCGTGGCTCAAATCCGATTTCCCCGCCGGCCGACCTCAGGCGAAGCGAGAAATCAACGTCTTCGTGGTAGAGAAAGAACTGCTCGGGAAACCCGCCGAGGCGGTCCCAGGTCTCGCGGCGAACGACCAGACATGCGCCCGAGGCGGTCGGGACCGGACCGGCTTCGCCGGCCTCGTCAGCCGGAAGCCCGTGGCCACCGGCCGGGACTATCCCGGTGAAGTGGATCGGATTGCCACACGAGTTGATCAGCTTCTGGCCGGACTGCCGGTAGGTGACCAGCCCCATCCAGGCGGACCACTCGGGATGAGCGGCCGCCGGCTCCCTGATTGCTTCCCCGAAACCGGGTTCGGGCCTGGCGTCGGGATTGAGCAGCAGGAGCAGATCGCCTCCCGCCACCGCGGCGCCGCGGTTTACCCCGCCGGCGAACCCTGAATTCTCCCCGGCCGAGACGATTCGGGCCTCGGGAAAAGACTCCGTCACGACCGGTTCGAGGTCGTCACGGGAGGCGTTGTCGACCACGATCAGCTCGTCGCCCGGGAGTAGTTCCCCGGCCAGCGCAGGGAGGGTCCGGGCCAGATCCGCGGCCGAGTTGTGAGCGACGATGACCACCGAAAGAGACGGTTTCAAAAGCGGACGACGGGGATCGAACCCGCGACCTCGAGCTTGGGAAGCTCGCGCTCTACCAACTGAGCTACGTCCGCGTTAAGGGGCGATGCGATCGAATCCGATCGTGGCCGCGGAGCCTACCGCCCCCGGGCCGCACGCGGTCCCGGGGCGGTCGGCGAACCCGGGTCCCGGCGGTACTTCATAATCCCGTTGTCTTGAATCTACGGAGCTCACTGGTCGTCATGGGAGTCGTCGCATTGCTCGGCCTGCTGGCCTGGGGCCTTTTCAACAAGGGCGAAGGAGGTCTCGGTGAGGGCGACCCGGTCCCGGTGGCGACCCTTCCGACCCTGCCGGCCGGCGAAATGAAGTCCCTGGAGGACTACCGGGGTAAATGGGTCCTGCTGAATGTCTGGGCCTCGTGGTGCGGCCCGTGCCGCGACGAATCACCTGCCCTGGAGGAGTTTGAACAGGCCAACCGCGGGGACATAGACGTCCTGGGGATAGATACCCGGGACCTGACCAACGACGCCCTCAAGTTTCTGAGCCGGTACGGGATCAGCTACGAACAGCTCCGCGACGCCGACGGCCGCTACGCGGACGACCTGAAGACGACCGGGGTGCCGGAGTCTTTGCTGATCGACCCCGACGGAAATCTCGCCGCCCAGCGCAAGGGACCGTTCCGAAACCTGCAGGACATCGAGCAGTTCGCTGCAGAAGCGATCGCCGGCGAATCCGTATCGGTCCAGTGAAGACGGCGCTCGCAATCGCCGCTGTTCTCGCGTCCATCCCGGCGATCCTCCCGGGCACAGCCTTCGCCGCCGAACCGGCCGGGGGCGGCGGCGCGGCACCGCAGACCAGCCTGCCCCAGCTTGAGGGAGAAGTCATGTGCCCTACCTGTGGCACCCTGCTCGAGCTCTCCCACGCCCCCGCGGCGGAACGGGAACGGGCCTTCATCCGGAAGTTGATCGCCGAGGGTAAGTCCGAGGACCAGATCAAGGATGCCCTGGTCGCCGAGTACGGCAGCGGGGCCCTCGCCCTCCCCGACGACGACAGCATCAACTTCTACGCCTACCTGTTGCCGCTTCTGGTCTTCGCGGCCGGCCTGGGCGGCGTGATCTGGGGCGTCATCAGATGGCGCCGGAACCGAGAGTCGGCCGCGGACGATGTTGGCCCGCCCTCCGGGCCGGATAGTGATGACGAAGCCCGCCTCGAACGCGACATGGCCCGTTTCGACCTCTGAGATCCGGCTTCTCCTGCGAACGACTACATGCGGTCCGGTGCGGAGATCCCCAGCAGGGCGAGCGAGCGTTTGATCGTCTCTCCCGTGACCCGGCACAGGTTCAGGCGGGAGGCTTCGAGGCCTTCGCCCTCGGCGCCGATCACCTGACAGTCCCGGTAAAAGGCGTGATATGCCGCGGCGACCTCGGTCGCGTAGGCGCAGATCCGGTGAGGGGCGAGCCGCGAGGCGGCCTCATGGACCTCGGCCGGATAGTCGAGGAGGCGCTCTATCAGGGCCTTCTCCGAGGGATCGACGGCGACCCGGGTCGGGCCATCGGACCCGCACTCGCGGCCGGACCCGGCCGCCTTGCGCAGGATGCTCTGGATCCGGGCGTGGGCGTACTGGACGTAGTAGACCGGGTTTTCGGAGGACTGCGACCGGGCCAGGTCGAGGTCGAGGTCCATCGTCCGGTCGGAACTGCGCTGGAGCAGGAAGAATCGGGCGGCATCGCTGCCGATGTCATCGAGCAGTTCGTCAAGGGTGACAATGTCGCCGGCGCGCTTCGACATCTTGGTCCTGCGGCCCCCCTCGATCAGGTGAATCATCTGCAGGATCTGGACCTCGAAGCTGATTCCGGGCCGCTCCATCGACTGGATCGCCGCCGCCATGCGGGCTATGTAGCCATGGTGGTCGGCTCCGAGCACATCGATCAACCGGGTGAACCCGCGCTCGACCTTGTCGGCGTGGTAGGCCACATCGGCGCCGAAGTAGGTCGGTTCACCTCCTGAACGGACCAGCACACGGTCTTTGTCATCGCCGAATTCGCTCGTCCTCAGCCAGAGGGCCCCGTCCTGCTCGAAGGTATGCCCCGCCTCCCGCAGGCGCTCGATTCCGCGCTCGACCAGGCCCTCCTCATAGAGCGAACGCTCGGAGAAAAACCCGTCCATCTCGACCCCGAACCGGATCAGCGAGGCCCGGATCGACTCGACCATCCACCCGACCCCGGCCCGGGCCAGCAATTCCAGCTCGTCCGGGCCGATCCCCTCGGCCCCGGCCCGGTCGGCCAGGCCGGAGACGTACTCGCCGCGGTAGCCGTCTTCCGGAGGCTCGGCTCCGGTCATCCGGGCGGCGATCGAGGCAGCGAAGTTCTCGATCTGGGTGCCGCCGTCGTTGACGTAGTACTCGGTCGAAACTTCGTGGCCGGTCGCCCTGAGCAGCCGCGTGATGGCGTCCCCGTGAGCTGCGTGGCGCCCGGATGCCGCGGTCAGGGGGCCGGTCGGGTTGGCCGAAACCGATTCGACCAGAATCCGCTCGGGGCGCTCGACCGGTGGCACCTTCCATCCTCCGTCGGCCAGGCTGGTGATTGCCCGGCGGTACCATTCATCGGCCAGGAACAGGTTGATGAACCCCGGGCCGGCGATTTCCGTCCGGTCCAGCAGATCCCCCAGATCGGCCTCGATCAGGGCGGAAAGTTCGGCCGCGACCTCGCGTGGCGGCCGTCCGAGTGACTTCGACATGACCATTGCCGCGTTTGAGCTGTAGTCACCCATTTCGGGACGGGGCGAGCTCTCCAAGCTGGGCCTGAGTGACTGATCGCCGGAAAAGTTACGCGCGGCCGCGGTTACCGCATCCCGCAACCCGGATGCCGGGTCGGGTCCGCTCTGGCCTGGGCTGCTCGGGTCTGGCTCGCTCATCCGGGCCATCCTATTTGGCGGAACCCCGTTCCGGTCAGGCAGGCGGACGGTGGCTGCGGCCACGGCTGAGGTTCAGAGGTGGTAATTCTCTCCGGCCAGGATCTTGGCTGAACGGTAGATCTGCTCGAGCAGTACCACCCGGGCCAGCTGGTGGGCCATGGTCTGAGGGCCGAGTGATACCCGATCCCCGACCTTTTTTCTCACTTCTGCCGGCAGCCCGGCCGGGCCGCCCACGAGGATCATCACCTTGCGCCCCGCCCGGCGCCTCTGGTCCAGCCAGCGCGCCCACTCCTCCGAGGTCATCGCGGATCCGCCGGCCTCGAGCGCGACCAGGTCGCAGCCGGGATCGATCCGCCTGATCAGGGCGGCGTCGTCCTTGACCTCGACCACCTCGACCGACTGCTTGCCTCCCAGCATCTTTCGGTAGTGGGACTCGGCCGCGGCAAACGGCGGGCGGATCCGGCCGACCGCCATGACCGTGATCTTCATGAGCCGTCCCCGCCGTGGTCCGTCGCGTCCGGGGCCTCTCCCCCGTCCGTGCTCAGGCGGCCGGCAGCACGATTCTCAGGCTGACCCCAGTCCTCAGCCGCCACGATCCTCGCCCGGGTCGATGGGTGAGTCCCGAACAGGAACTCGTAAGGGCCGGGCGGATCGGGGTCCGAAAGGTTTGCCCAGGCGAGCTGAACCTGCAGCGAGATCAGACCGCCCGGTTCCGAGGTCAATTCCAGCGCGTAGCGATCGGCCCTCGACTCGATCGAACGGGAGAGCATATTCCCGGGAACCGAAAGGACCAGGGCTACGAGTGCGCTCATCAGGGCGAGCGCCGGCACGATCCCCGGACCGTCAGGGTCGTCACCGCTCCGGCGGACAGCCGCGCTCGTTGTCAACTGGACAAAGAGCACGGCCAACGGGATCACCAGAATCGCGAAGACCAGGCCTCGGTAGAGGTCATTCGACTTGACGTGGCCCAGTTCGTGCGCGATCAGGGCCGACATCTCGGCCGGCGAGAGCTTGCGGATCGCGTTGTCATAGATGACCACCCGTTTTGAGGGACCGATTCCGTTGACGTACGCGTTCAGGGTCGAAGATCTCCGGCTGGCGTCGACTTCGTATACATCACCGATCCCGACTCCGGCCCGGCCTGCGAGCCGTTCGACTTCGGCCCTGGTCGGCCCGTCGGGCAGACGGTCGAACCTGTTGAACATCGGCGAAACCACGACCGGCCACAGCCAGACCAGAACCACGGCCCATACCGCGAGCAGGGCCGACCCGGCCAGCCAGAACCGCCGGCCCATCCGTCGCCACAGAGCGACGGCGACCATGGCCCCGATCGCCGCAAGAAGGGCCGTTATCCCGGTTGAGGTCGCCAGGTCGACGAACCAGTCAGCCCGTCCCTGGGTGACCAGGCCGTACTCCCGTCCGAGGTCGTAGCCGGCAAGACTGAACGGCAGCCGGACGATCGCCAGAACCAGGGCCAGCGAGAAACCGACCGCTGCCGCGCCGGGGAACGGCCATCGGCCCGCCCTGGCCAGCAGAAAACCGACCGGGGGTCCCCGGTAGAAAGCCAGGAACCCGAGAGCGAGCAGCCCGAGCAGCAGGCCGGCCAGAAAGATGCGTCGTGCCTGCGAGCGGTAGTCCTCGGCCCTGGCAACCGAACCGGCCCCGATTCGTTCCTCCAGCGGGCGGGCGGCGGCGAGTTCTTCGCTGTCGCCGCGATCGACCGTGATTCCGGCGATGCCGACGGTGGCCGGACGCCCGGAGCCCTTCGCCGGTTTCGCCATCGGCTCGGGACCGTCCGGACTCAGCCCCCAGGCAAGCAGGAACGCCACCGCCAGAGCGCCGAGACCGACCCAGAATGGGGCGCACCGCTTCAGACTCACCTGACGCTCCGGACCGACGCTCATCAGGCTCTACCATAGACCTCCCCGCTCCGGCCTACACCGAAACGCCAGGGTCTCTTCTCACCCCATGAACGTAGCCGTGATCTCTGACATCCATGCCAACTTGCCTGCACTCAGCGAGGTTCTCGCCGCTATCGATGAGGCCGGCGTCGAAGAGATCTGGTGCCTCGGCGATGCCGTCGGCTACGGAGCCGATCCCGGGGCCTGCCTCGACCTCCTGGTCGAGCGCTGCGACGTCTGCCTGGCCGGGAATCACGACCTTGCCGCACTGGGTGAGATTGAGATCTCCAGTTTCAGTCCCAGCGCGGCAACCGCCGCCCGCTGGACCCGGACCGCGCTGGGCGACGAAGGGCTGGCCCAACTCGCAAGCCTCGGCGATCCCGCGACCGAAAGGGAAGGCATCGGGCTCTACCATGCCTCACCCCGCGATCCGATCTGGGAGTACGTAGTCGACAGCGAGCAGGCCGAGGACTGCCTCAGCGTCCAGGAGCAGAGAGTCGCGCTGGTCGGGCACTCCCACATCGCCCTCTATTTCACCCGGGTCGACGAACTGGCCCGGATGACTTCAGTCCTGGCGCCCGACGGCACGGATCTGAGGATGAATGTCGGCCAGTGGCTTGCAAATCCGGGCAGCGTAGGTCAACCTCGCGACGGCGATCCCAGGGCAGCCTGGATGGAGCTGGAAACCGAATCGATGCGGGCTCGCTTCCACCGGGTCGAGTACCCGGTGGAAACTGCCGCCGAAGCGATCCGGGAAGCCGGGCTTCCCGGTCACCTCGCCGACCGCCTCTTCCAGGGTCACTGATGTCCCTCCGGATTGGCCTGCCCACGAAACCCTTTCTCTAGACTGAATTTTGATGCCCGAACTTGCCCGAATTCCAGCGATTTTCGTGATCGCGCTGCTCGCCGCGGCTGCCGTCGCCGGGTGTGCCGAGAATCGCGACAACCTGCTGCCCAAAGACACCGTGGCCGAGATCACGGCTGACATCGACGAGGTGCAGGGCCTGGTCAGCCGGGGCGAGTGTTTCTCGGCCGACATCGCGGCCGAACGGGCCCGGACCCGGGTCGAAGGGCTTGGCCCGGAAGTCGACCAGAAGCTGAAGAAGAGCCTCCTCGACGGGGTGACCCAGCTCCAGGTGACGGTCAAAGACCGCTGCGAAGAGTCCGAAACCACGGCTGCTCCGGTGGTGCCGGAAGAACCGACCGGAACGACCGGCTCGACCGACCCGTCCGGGACCACGGATTCGGGCAAAGGATCGGGCGGCGGCAAAGGGAGCGGCGGCGGAAACACGGGGGGTGGTGATAATGGAGGCAACCCGGCTCCGGAGCCCGATCCGAAGCCGACCCCGGAGCCCACCGATCCAACCGATCCAAATCCCCAGCCTCCTTCGAATCCCGACACCGGTTCCGGCGGCGTCGGGCCGTCGGCCGGAGGCTGACCCGGAATGAGCAACACAGTACTTGGCGACCGGTACGAACTGCACGAGAAACTCGGCTCGGGCGGGATGTCGAACGTCTACCGCGCGAAGGATCAGATCCTTGAGCGGAACGTCGCGGTCAAAGTCCTGGCCGAGCACCTTTCTGACGATGACCGCTTCGTCGCCCGCTTCCGGCGAGAGGCCCTGGCCGTCGCCAAGCTGATCCATCCCAACATCGTCCAGGTGTACGACACCGGTGTCGACCACGGCAGGCATTTCATAGTCATGGAATGCGTAGAAGGCCGCTCCGGGGCCCAGATTCTGAAGAGCGATGGGGTCTTGGATCCCGAAACCACGGTCGAGATCGGTGTGCAGGCCTGCGCCGGACTCGAGTATGCGCATCGCCACGGGATCATCCACCGCGACGTCAAGCCGGGGAACCTGATGGTCCTCGGAGACGACGCTCCGGGAGAGATGACCTGCAAGCTGACCGACTTCGGGATCGCGCGGCTGGCCGAGCAGACCCGCATAACCCAGGTCGGCTCGGTGGTGGGGACCGCCGCATACCTCGCCCCGGAACAGGTACGAGGCGAAGAGGCGACCCCGGCCACCGACGTGTACGCGCTCGGGGTGGTGCTCTACCAGTTTCTGACCGGACGCCTGCCGTATGAGGGTTCCTCTCTGGCCGAGCTCGCGGTCAGGCAGCAGAACGAGAAACCGCTGCCTCCGATCACCTACAACTCGGACGTTCCCGAAACGGTCAGTGCTTCGGTGATGCGGGCGCTGGAGGGAGACAAGGAAATCCGCTTCCCCACGGCCGGAGCCTTTTCAGACGGGCTCGAGCGGGGATTGCGGGGCGAGGACGTCACCGTGAGCCTTGATGACGAAAAACCCCGGACGTCGGCGACATTTCCGCTGGCCGAAACCGCGACCCGGCCGATGGAGCGCACCGCTCGGACCGCCCACCGGCCCGCCCCTGCACAGCCCCGCTACACCTCACCGGCTCCACGGCCGGTGAAGAAGCGCTCGTTCATGGGCAGGGTCGGCCGCTTCCTGATCGGGCTGATCGTGATGATCATGATCGCCGCGGTAGTCGCCGGTGCCGTGATCGCCGTGACCGACCGGGCCGCTTCGGTCAAGGTCAGGGAGTGGGCCGGCCAGTCAGTCGACGATCTCTCCGACGAGCTCAAGCAGACGCTCAGGGACAACACCCGGTAGGGGCGGCCCCGGAGAGGATCGCCCGCCGGTAATCGCCGAACACCTTTCCCGAGATCGCATGGCGCGCGCCGGCCATCAAACGCTCCATGTAGGTCAGGTTGTGCTCGACCAGGAGTCGGACCGCGGTCAATTCCTCCGAGCGCGATATGTAGTTGATGTAGTCGCGGTCGTAGTCGGAGCAGGCGGTACAGGGGCACCCTTCGACCAGGGGCCGATGGTCGCCGGCGGCCCCGCTCTTTCGAATGTCGATCCGGAACCGCTTTTGCGGCTGCGGAGCCAGAGCCATCCCGTGCCGGGCCAGGCGGGTCGGCACGGCACAGTCAAACAGGTCGATGCCGAGGCCGATCCCGTGCATAAGGTCATCGACCTCGCCGATTCCGAGCAGGTGTTTGGGCGCCTCGACCGGTAGCTCCGGAACGGTGAATTCAAGTACCTCGGCCATCTCGGCCTTGTCCCGGCCCAGCGTCCCGCCGATCGCGATCCCGTCGACCCCCGCCTGGCTCACGGCCCCGCAGGACTCCTGCCGGAGATCTTCGTAGGTCCCGCCCTGGACGATCCCGAACACGGCCTGCCGCTCCGACCCGTGCTCACCGTGCCATGCGAGGCAGCGGTCGAGCCACCGGTGCGTCCGCTCGGTCGACCGGGCGGTGTATTCGCGGTCGGCGTGGAACGGGGTGCATTCGTCGAAGGTCAGCGCGATGTCCGAGCCCAGCGCAGCCTGGACCGACATCGAGGACTCGGGCGAGAGCATCAGTTCCGAGCCGTCGCGATAGGAGCGAAACCTGACCCCCTCCTCTTCGATGCCGAGCGTCGCGGCCAGTCCCTCCCTCTTTTTGCCCGTCCCCTTGATCTCTTCGGAGATCCCGCCGTGGGCCAGGGAAAACACCTGGAACCCGCCCGAGTCGGTGATGATCGCGCCTCGCCACGCCATGAACTCGTGCAGGCCTCCGGCGTCGGCTATCCGATCGGGTCCCGGGGCGACCAGCAGGTGATACGTGTTGCCCAGGACCAGTTCGTAGCCGATCCCGGCGACCTCGCGCGAGGCCATGCCCCGCACGCTGCCCTTGGTCGCCAGCGGAATGAACGCCGGCGTCTCAACCGGGCCGTGCGGCGTGACCAGCCGCCCGCGACGGGCCGGGCCATCGCGGGCGTCGATCTCGAAGCTGAGCCTTTCCGGGTCATGACGCACGGCAACGCAGGCTATCCGCAGGGGCCCGGCGAGGTAGCCGCAGTAGCCGGGACGGGGCGATCTCAGGTGATCAGCGAGCGCCCGGTCATCGCCGGAGGCTGCTGTATGCCCAGTGCTTCAAGGATGGTCGGGGCCACGTCGGCAAGGATGCCGCCGTCGGACAGGCCGGACCCGGAGACGGTGAAGATCAGCGGAACCGGGTTCAGCGAATGGGCCGTATTCGGCGAGCCGTCCGGTTCCAGCATGTTGTCGGCGTTGCCGTGGTCGGCCGTGATCAGACAGGCTCCGCCCGACTCGAGCACGGTCTCGACCACGCGGCCCAGACAACCGTCAACCTCCTCGATCGCCTTGACCGCCGCCGGAATGACCCCGGTGTGCCCGACCATGTCCGGGTTGGCGAAGTTGATGATCCCGAATCGGGTCGGCTGTGCCTGCCAGCCGTTTATGAACGCGTCGGCCGCGGCGGCGGCGCTCATCTCGGGCTTGAAGTCATAAGTCGGGACGTCCCGCGGGGAATCGACCAGGCGGCGCTCCTCGCCGGCCCACTCTTCTTCCCTGCCGCCGTTGAAGAAGTAGGTCACGTGGGCGTATTTTTCGGTTTCGGCGACATGGACCTGGTGACCGCCGTCCTCCGAAACCACCTGCGCCAGCGTGACCTCGGGCCGCTGCTCGGGATAGGCGACCGGGTAGCCCCATCCATTTCGGTAGCTGGTCATCGTCGTCAGGTCGATCACCGGGCCACCCGACCGGGGAAAGGCGTCGAATTCCGGGTCGGCGAGCGCCATGGTCATCTCGCGGGCCCGGTCGGGCCGGAAATTGATGAAGATCGCGACATCGCCCTCGGCCATGCCGTCGTAATCACCGATCACCGTGGGCATTATGAACTCGTCCGTCTTGCCGGCTTCGTAGGACTCGGCGATCGCCTCGGCGGCGGTCGGGGTGCGGGGGGCTTCCGCGTGGACGATCGCGTCGTAAGCGAGTTTGACCCTCTCCCAGCGGGTATCGCGATCCATCGCGTAGTAGCGGCCACCGACCGTGCCGATCCGGCCGGCCGAGCGCAGCCAGCGCTCGAGTTCCTCAACGTAGCTCGCCCCGCCGTTGGGCAGGGTGTCACGGCCGTCGGTGATCACGTGGAAGACCGGGTCGGGGACCCCTTCCTGGGTCGCCAGTTCAACCGCCGCTTCAAGGTGTTCCCATCCGGAATGGACTCCTCCGTCGGACACCAGCCCGATCAGGTGGAGCCGGCCTCGCGGGCTTTCCGCGGCGCGCCGGCAGGCGGAGACCAGAACCTCGTTCTCGAAGAAGGAGCCGTCGGCGACCGCGCCGTCGATCCGCGCCAGGTCCTGTTTGACGATCGCTCCCGCCCCGAGGTTGAGGTGGCCGACCTCGGAATTCCCCATCTGGCCGACCGGCAGGCCGACATCCGGGCCCTGGGCGCTCAGTTGGGTGGTCGGGAACTCCGACCAGAGCCGGTCAAAGACCGGGGTCTCGGCAAGCGAGACCGCATTGCCCGGTCCGGGCGGGGCGAGTCCCCAGCCATCGAGGATTATCAGCGCCACCGCCGGCACCGGGAGGCTGTCCGGGGCGGGATTCGCTCCCCCGCTCAAGAAGTGCTTCCCCGGGCGGCGTCGACGATCGCTCCGAAGCCGGCCGGATCGAGCGCCGCACCGCCGACCAGGGCACCGTCGATGTCGTCCTGGGCCATGAGTTCGGCGGCATTGTCGGGCTTGACCGACCCGCCATAGAGAATTCGGACCCGCTCGGCCACGCCGGAATCACGCGAGCGCAGGAGGTTACGGATGAAGTGGATCGCCTCCTGAGCCTGTCCGGTCGTTGCGGTCACGCCGGTGCCGATCGCCCAGATCGGCTCGTAGGCGATCACCACCCGTTCGAGATCGTCAGTGTGAACCTCGGCCAGGTCGCCGAGCACCTGTCCGGACAGTACCGACTCGGTCTCACCGGATTCACGCTGCTCCCCGCTCTCGCCTACGCAGAGAATCGGCATCAGACCGGCCGAAAGGGCCCGGCGGACCTTCTGGGCCAGGGCCAGGTCCGTCTCGCCGAAATACTGGCGGCGCTCCGAGTGTCCGAGGATGACCCCGTCCACCCCGAGCTCGAGCAACATCGGCGCCGAGACTTCACCGGTGAAAGCGCCGGAGTCCTCGAAATACATGTTCTGGGCGGCACAGCCGACCGCGGTGCCGGCGCAGCGTTCGGCGACCCGCGCCAGAGCGAGGTAGGTGGGGCAGATGACCACCTCGGGACCACCTGCGGACTGAGTCGGCAAGAAGACGTCGAGAAAGTCATCGGCCTCGCCGATCGACTTGTTCATCTTCCAGTTGGCGGCAATGCACGGGCGTCGGCTCATGTCCGACATCATGCCGCTTTCAGGGCCTCGACGCCCGGCAGCGGCCGGCCCTCGAGCAACTCCAGCGAGGCACCGCCCCCGGTCGAAACCCAGTCGACCCGATCGGTCAGCCCGAACTTGGCCAGAGCCGCGACCGAATCGCCCCCGCCGACCACGGTGAATCCGGCGGCGCCGGCGACCGCCTCGGCGACGGTCCTGGTGCCGGAGTCGAACTGATCCAGCTCGAACGCGCCCATCGGCCCGTTCCAGAGCACGGTCCCGGCGGCCGCGATCCGTCCGGCATAGCCGGTGGCCGACCGCGGCCCGATATCGAGACCCATCCAGCCGTCCGGTACCTCGACCCCGTCAAGGTCCCGCCTGTCGGTCGCGGGGTCAAACTCCCGGCCGAGAGACAGGTCGACCGGCAGGCAGAGCTCGCATCCGGAACCTTCCGCCTTCTCCAGCGCCCCGGCGGCGAGCGTTATGCCGTCTTCTTCGACCAGGGAGTCGCCGGTCGCGATCCCCCGGGCCCGGTAGAACGGGAAGCACATCGCGCCCCCGATGAGTATCTGGTCGGCCAGTTCGAGGAAACGGTCGATCACACCGATCTTGTCCGAAACCTTCGCCCCTCCAAGAACCACGACCAGGGGACGGTCGGGGTCGTCCGCCACAGCCGAAAGATTGCTTACCTCGCGCTCGAGCAGCATGCCGGCGTAGGCCGGGAGCAGAGCGGCGACCCCGGCGTTGCTGGCATGAGCCCGGTGGGCCGTGCCGAACGCGTCATTCACGAACAGGTCGGCAACCGCCGCCAGTTCACGCGCGAGTTCGGGATCGTTGTCCGTCTCCCCCGGCTCGAACCGCGTGTTCTCGAGCAGCAGGACTTCGCCGGGAGCCAGCCCCGCGGCCATCGCCCGGGCCCGATCGCCGACCACCTCCGGAGCGAGCTCGACTTCGGTGCCGAGCAGCTCCGAAAGCCGGTCGGCGACCGGACCCAGCGAGAACTCGCGCGCCGGTATACCGCCGGGCCGGCCGAGGTGTGAACAGAGCACCACCCGGGCGTTTCGGGAAACGAGGTCCCGGATCGTCGGAAGAGCTGCCCGGATACGGGTGTCGTCACCGACCTGCCCGGCTTCCAGAGGTACGTTGAGGTCCGCCCGGACCAGGACGGTCCGCCCGTCGACGTCGGCGTCCCGGAGACAAGCCCGGTCGAAAGCCATCGGGGCCCTTTCGTTCGCCGGAGCGCCCTAGAGGACCCTGGTGATCAGTTCGACGCAGCGGTTCGAATAGCCCCATTCGTTGTCGTACCACGAGACCGCCTTGATCAGCTTGCCGTCGTCGATCGCCTGAGTCAGTCCCGAGTCGAAGATCGAGGAATGCGGGTCCTTGACGATGTCAGCCGAAACGATCGGATCCTCCGTGTAGGCGAGGATGCCCTTCATCGGTCCTTCGGCGGAGGCCTGCACCGCCGCGTTCACCTCTTCGACCGAGGTCGCCTTGCCCGGCAGGAAGGTCAGGTCGACCAGCGAGCCGGTGGCGACCGGGGCCCTCACGGCGAAACCGTTGAGCTTGCCGGCCAGTTCGGGCAGGACCAGACCGACCGCCTTGGCGGCGCCGGTGGTGGTCGGGATCAGGTTGAGTGCCGCGGCGCGAGCCCTTCTCAGGTCGGAGTGCGGCATGTCCTGAAGCCGCTGGTCCGAGGTGTATGCGTGGATCGTGGTCATCAGGCCCGCCTGGATGCCGACCGCGTCGTTGATCGACTTGGCGAACGGAGCCAGGCAGTTCGTGGTGCACGAGGCGTTCGAGATGATGTTGTCCTTCTCCGGGTCATACTCGTCGAAGTTGACTCCGAGGGCGACGGTCACGTCGGGGTCTTTGGCCGGGGCAGAGATGATCACCTTCTTCGCGCCTGCTTCGAGGTGCTTGGCCGCATCGGCCCGGGCCGTGAAAAACCCGGTCGATTCAAGCACCACGTCGACCTCGAGATCTCCCCATGGCAGCTTCGCCGGGTCGCGCTCGGAAAAGGTCTTGATCTCGTTCCCGTTGACCGTGATCGCGCCTTCGCTCGACTCGACCGTGCCATCGAAGCGGCCATAGCTCGAGTCATACTTGAGCAGGTGGGCAAGCGTCTCGTTGTCGGTCAGGTCGTTGATCGCGACGAAATCGATATCGGGAGCCCCTTCAAGCCATGCGAACAGAGCGCCGTCACCGGCACCCGCATCAGTCGCTGCGCGGAATACGTTGCGTCCGATCCGCCCGAAACCGTTGATTCCCACCTTGATACTCATGCTCTGTTTCCTCCTGGATATTTGCTGGTTTTCGATATTTCCGTCTCTGCAATCCGGGCCGGCATCAGTCGCCTCCGACCGTAATCTCGATGTCATGCCCGTCCGGGTCCCGCAGAAACGCCGAATAGCTGCCGGAACCGAGGGCACCGGTCTCGCCCGGCTGGGCGACATTGCTGCCCCCTGACTGGCACCCGCCCTCCCACGCGGCCTTGACCGCGGCGATCCCAGACGTACTGAGGCTGACCAGGGCACCTTCGGCCCGGGCGTCGGGCCGCTCGGTTATGAACAGCACCGGGCGGGAGATTCCGTAACCGACCGCATCCTCGGATCCGGTGTGGCGACGCCAGCCCAGCGGCGACAGCAACGCGTCGTAGAACCCTGAGGAACGGCCGAGATCGGAGACTTCGAGGACGATGTGATGAAGCACACCAGTCAGGCTATTGAAACCGGGTCACGCCGTGCCCTGATCCACCCGGCTCCGGTCAGTGCCTCGGCGTCCAGCGGAAGTAGCGGATCGCCAGAATCAGACCCGCCAAGCCCCAGGCGGCCACGACCAGGAGATTGGCCCATTCGAACCCGCCCCCGGTCGAGGCCGGGTCATAGGAGCTGAAGAACGCCTCGAACAGCGGGCGGATCGGGAAGAATCCGGCGATCGCAAGAACCTGATCCGGAATTTCGTTCTCGGGAATGAAGATGCCGGACAGGAAATAGAGCGGCAGCACGATCACGTTGGTGATCGGCGAAGCGGCGTCGCGGGAAGGGATGACCGCAGTCAGCGCGATCCCCAGGCAGCAGAACGAGGCGGCGCCGACGACCAGGGTGACCAGAATGGCCGGCAGATTGCTCCACGGGATCGGTGCGCCATAGAGAACTTTTCCGATCACCGAGATCGCCGCCAGCATCACCAGCGAGATCACCAGGGCGTTGCCTACCCGACCGCCGATGAACACCCAGCGTGGCAGCGGGGTTCCGCGGACGCGCTTGAGCAGGCCGGCCTCACGGGCGACCGTCAGGTTGATCGCCAGGCTCACGAACGTGGCCGAAACCAGGGCCAGGGTGATGATCGCCGGGATGTAGTACGTCGTGGTCGGGATGTTCCCCAGGGATTCGATCTCGTCGTTGCCGAAGATCGTGGCGAAGATCAACAGGAAGATCACCGGCAAGAGCGCCGTGAAGAAGACCGAGGCCGGGTTGCGCCAGAAGACCTTCTGGTCGAAGCGGAATTCGTGCAGCGCGAGCCGGATCGAGTTCACGTCCGCGTCACCTCGAGATAGATGTCTTCCAGAGTCGGCCGGCGTACCTCGAACTCGACCAGCTCCAGGCCCTGGTCGAGAGCCCATCCAGTCAGCCGGTTGGCATCCTCGACCGGGTTCGTGGTCTCGATCAGGGCGAGCGGCCCGGAGCCGGATTCTTCGCTGGTCCAGTTGACCGGCCCGAACCCCGGCACACTTTCCGGGCGGGCGCCATCGGCCAGCCGGAAAGTGATCCGCGCCGGACCGGTGCCGGAGTCCCGGAGGTTCTCCGGTGTGTCTTCCGCAAGGATCCGGCCCTTGGCGATGATCGCCACCCGGTCGGCCAGGTGCTGGGCCTCGTCCATGTAATGCGTGGTCAGCAGGACCGTCTTGCCGAGATCACGCAGTCCGGCGATCATCTCCCATGCCTGCCGGCGGGCCGAGGGGTCGAATCCGGTGGTCGGTTCGTCCAGGAAGAGCAGGTCCGGATCTCCGATCAGGGCGATTCCCACATCGAGTCTCCGCTGCTGGCCGCCGGAGAGCCGGCCGGCTCTGGAAGAGGCCTGCTCGCTGAGCCCGACCAGGTTGATCACCTCGTCCACATCCCGCGACGCCGAGTAGTACCCGGCGTAGAGCGAGAGTGACTCGCGAACCGTGAGAAACGGCTCGAGAGCGGTCCCCTGCAGCACTATCCCGATCCGCTCCCGCCAGGCAGGCGTGGGTTCAGACGGATCAACTCCCAGGACCTCGACCTCTCCCCCGCTTCGCTCCCGGTATCCCTCCAGGATCTCCACCGTGGTCGTCTTGCCGGCGCCGTTGGGGCCGAGAATGGCGAAGACCTCTCCGGACTCGACCTCGAGATCGAGTCCCCGCACGGCTTCGAGGTCGCCGTAGAACTTGCGCAATCCGTTGATCCTGATGACCGGTGCGGGCACGCACGGATCCTAGGGACCGGAGGTCCGGCCAGGCACCGAGGCGGCAGGATCCGGAACCGGCCGGGCCGGGATCCGAACGGGCGGCCGGGCGTCAGGTCAGGTCACGGTGGGTGATGCGGACAACGACGTCGTCGCGGGTCGAAAGATCACGCCAGACCCGTTCCGCGACGGTGACCGACCGATGGCGCCCTCCCGTGCATCCGATCGCGATCGTCAGATGGCTCTTGCCTTCGGCCACATAGGCCGGCACCAGGAACTCCAGCAGGGGAAGCAGCCGGCCGTAGAATTCGCCGGC
>JAENXK010000064.1 GCA_016649615.1 Thermoleophilia bacterium | reverse complement strand
TCGAATCGATTTCCGAGAGGGTTCGTTTTCAGCGTCACTTTCGTTTCGCTGATCCTCTTGGCGATTGCCCCGGTCTTCACCGTTTCTCAGGCGGAGGCGGGCCAGTACACGGTGCGCCAGTGTGCAGGGGCCTCGTTTAGGGATTTTCTGGGCACCTATCACCAGATGGGCAGTGTCGATCGGGTCAACGTTGCCAACGGATGCAATACGAGTGGTTCGGGCAAGGTAGGCGTTTACCAGAACCGGGGCGGTTCGAAGATTCCCTACGGCGGCGGCGGTCAATTCATTTGGGGCGTTCCGAACGGGATCGAGGTGATCGGTACTGCGATCACCTCGCGATTGCGCAACGCCAATGGAATCCGGGCCTCGCTCCAGGCGCTGGGCTCAGATCTCTCGACGCTCTATCTCGGGGACGGGGAGCCGCACGACGGGGAGTTGCGGACGGCCCGCTGGAGCGACGCATCCCGGCCGCGCACGGTGATTGTCGCCCGCCTGAGCTGTGACCTGGGAAACGGTTGCGAGAACCTCCCCAGCTCGACGAAGTCCTACTTCGAGGTCACCGACTCCGAATTCATCAGCCGTGATCTCAGATCACCCACCGTCGCAGGGTCGGGCCAGCTCCACGACTGGGGCGGCGACTGGCAATGGCATCACGGTGAGGCCACAGCCCGGGTTACCGGATCCGATATCGGATCGGGGGTGTCTGGGGTCTATCTGGAGGTAAACGATTTCCGAGTTGATCCGGCTCCGGTCGCATGCCCAGGTGACCGCTCGGGGTACGCCAGCCGGTTCACCCCATGTCCGGGGGCGGTCACCCGCGACTTGAATCTGGCCACGGATCGACCGCCCTTTCAGGAGGGCGGCAACTGGGTCCGGTTCTGTGCCGAGGACTACGCGGCATCTCCGAGTCAGGTCAATCGGACCTGTGGTACGCGACGGCTTGTGCTGATCGACAACTCGCCTCCCGCATCGCCGCTCGAAATGGCTCCGGTTGGTGGCAGTCACTGGCGATCCGAAAACGGATTCGA
The DNA here is from genome assembly GCA_016649615.1 of Thermoleophilia bacterium. Classification (GTDB taxonomy): domain Bacteria; phylum Actinomycetota; class Thermoleophilia; order Solirubrobacterales; family 70-9; genus 67-14. Next base: position 9,923 of record JAENXK010000064.1, on the reverse strand, counting down.
ACTGACCTGGCAAAATCCCGAAGATCAGCTTGCCCCGGTGAATCTCGCGGTCTACCGCGTGGTCAACCCGGATAACGGCTCAGTCGTCGGATACGGGTTCGTGCCCGGCGACAACGTCGAGCGGCTCGGACCGGTTGAGGTACCGGGACCGGGCGAGTACCGGGTCGAGGTTCAACTCAGGGATTCGGCCGGCAACCTCGGCCCGGAGTCGGTTACCACGGTTCGTTTCGATGACGGCCGCCCCTCCAACGTGCGGCCCGAGCCGGCTCCGGGCTGGGTTTCGTCCGACGAGCTTCCGCTCCGGCAGCCGATCGAGCGAGCCGAAGCCGGCGGCCCTTCGGGGGTAGGTGGATACGCACTGGCTGTTTCAACTGCCGGGCCGAGCGACCCTTGCCCCAGTGGCAGTTGCCTGCCATTCGAACTGGATCTGAAGGGCGGTCCGGATCAGCGAACCGGAACGATCGGCGGACTGGCCGAGGGAGTTCACTGGATCTCGGCGGTTGCCGCCTCCGGCGCCGGCATGGCCTCTGAGCAACCCGGGAGCCGGCTGGTCCGGATCGACAAGACCGAACCCATGACCGTTTTGAGCGACGTACCCGGGGAGTGGGTCAACCGACCGGTGACGGTTCACGCCCGGTCTGTCGACACCGGTTCCGGCATGGTTCCGGATGTCGAAAACGACGATGGCATGCCTCTGACCGCGATCGAAGTCGAGGGTCAGGCCACCTACCGGGTGCCCGGGGACCGCGCCAGCTTCACCGTTGCTGCCGAAGGCCGCTCCCGGATCCGGTTCTGGGCCCGCGACCTCGCCGGTAACGCCAATGACGGACTGCCCGCACCGGACGGGGATCTTCACGCTCCTCCGGGTTCGGCGGCGGTCCTGATCGATACGACTGCGCCAGTCCCGGTTTTTGTCGAAGAGCAAGATCCGGTTGACCCCGAACTGATCCGGGCAACGGTCGGTGAACGGGACTCCGGCCTCGGAGGCGGAACGATCTCTTACCACCGGGTCGGCGGCAAAGGAACTTTCCTGAAGGCGGTCACCCGGGTCACCGGCAAGGGACTCGAGGCCCGAATACCGTCGGATGATCTCTCTCCGGGCAGCTACGAGTTTCGAGTCGAGGCAGTGGACCGCGCGGGCAATAGCGGAACTTCGTCGATCACAGGGGACGGCACGGCAATGGTTCTGAGGCTGCCGCTGAAACAGCCGACCCGGCTCACGGCGAGGCCTGCGGTCAAAGGGAAGTCAGGGAGGCCAATCCGGACGGGTTACGGCCAGGCCCTGACGGTCACCGGGCGTCTGAAGACAGTTTCCGGTGGTCCAATATCCGGGGCTCCCCTCACCGCTGAAGAAGTCTTTCCGGCCGGTTCCCGCAGTCCGTCCCGCCGGCGCCGGCTCGTTACTGATGGTGCGGGGCGCTATCTGGTCCGGCTCCGACCCGGACCTTCACGTCGTGTCCTGGTCCACTACGGAGGAACCCGGACCCTCGCCACGAGCTCCAGCCGCGCGATCCGGATGGCGGTTCGTGGCCGGATCACTTTCCGGCTGCGACCCGGAGTAGTTCGCAACCGCGGTCAGGTCAGGATGACCGGCTCAGTCGGGTTGAAAGGGGCGCTTCGTCCGGCCAGGGGCAAGCTGGTCGCGATCCAGTATTTCGACCCCGGCCGGAACAAGTGGCGGCCGGTCGAGGTGCTGCGGACGGACCGTCGCGGCCGCTTCCGCTACCGCTATCGCTTCCGCACCATCACTTCGGCCCAGCGGATCTTCTTCCGGGCGGCGGCTCTCCCCGAGAGCGGCTGGCCTTACCGCCCCTCGACATCCGGACGCAAATCGGTCATTGTGTACCCACAGGGATCCACTGGCAGGTAAGGAGGGCAGGTTTTGAAACGGTTTCCTCGTCCATCTCCGGCGATGGTGGTGGCGATAATCAGTCTGATCGTGGCGATCGGCGGCACGGCGATCGCGCTTCCGGGCAAGAAGACGGTCGGTCGCGGCGATCTGCGTGACGGCTCGGTCGGTGCCCGCTCGCTCGGGCGGGCGGTCCTGGACCACACAAAGGTTCTCGCTTCGACCGACGCGGTTGCCGGCGACGGCGCCTTTGCGCAGATTGAGGGGACGATTCGCTGCCCTTCGAAGGCGCCTTTCGCTTTCGACCCTTCGATCGGGAACATGGGGCCCGAGGCGTTCGAACTCCGGCGGAACTCGCTCGCCAATCGGTGGGGCGGACCCGGCGGTTACCGGTTCATCGTCAGCACTGACCAGGGACCGGACGTCGGCTATGCGATGAAGCTCAACTGCCTGCCGGCCCGTTAAAGACCAACGGCCCCAGTAAAGGGGCCGTTGGCGAGGGAGGAGAGGTACTACATCTGCTGACGAGGTTATGAGGTCAGCAGATCTTCTCCGGCTGGCTGCTCTCCACAGCAGCCGGGCTAAACGTTGTGGCTAGACCAGCGAGGTCAGCTGATCGGTCACCTTGTTGACCATTTCCTGGGCCTTCTTGCCCTGAGTCTCGGCCTGCTTGGTGACCTCGTCCTGACGGTCCTTGGCGGCCTTGGTGACTTCGTCAACCCTGACTTCGATCCGCTTGTTGAGGTCCTTGTTGGTGGACTTGATCTGCTTCTCGGCCGACTTCTGCTGCTTGCGTACCTCACGCTCGAGCGAAGTCTGGGTCTTCTTGACCCACCTGGTGGCCTTGCGGCGGGCGGTGGCGCCCCGGCGCTCAGCGCGCTTGACGGTCTTGGTCAACTCGGCACGGTAGCCCTTGATCTTCTTCTCGGCCGTGGCCTGGTCGGTCCAGGGCTCGACGAGCTCGCTGACCCTGTCGTTCATGTTCAGAGCGACGCCGACCGGCACGTCGATGGCCCTGTTGGCGGCCTCACGGGAAGCCTCCTGGGCTTCTTCCATGCGGCTCTTGGCCTCTTCGACATCGAGCCTGGCGGCGTGCCTGGCCTTGGCGTTGGCCTCGGCACGAAGCTGGGCGGCGGTGCGGTGATGAACCTGCTCCTTCGCCGGGCTCTTCTTGGCGGTGGATTTGGTCGAAGCCTTCTTCGCGGTGGATTTGGTCGAAGCCTTCTTCGCGGTGGACTTCTTCGCGGCCGGCTTCTTGGCGGTTTTCTTGGCGGTTTCGGGACTCATCGTGGGTAACTCCTCTTTGTTGGAATCAGACTACTTATTTGTAAGGTTGTTTGAAGTGTAGCAGCTATACGAACATCTGTTCCATATAGCCTGTGTGCGTGCATCACACAACGGGATAGCGCTTGCCGGAGGGGAATCCGGCCGAAACCGCGGTCGGACTTACGCCACTGAGCGGCCAGATCGAGGCGGATCGGGGTGGCTCGAGCGGTCGGACCGGGCCGTCAGGCAGGGTTTGAAGCCGGCGAACTCAGCCGGATTCGCGCGAGGCGATGAGCGCCGCGAGGCCGTCCTGCGAGCTCGCCGCGGCAACCAGAAACCTCTGGTCAAGCTCGAAGCCGACCTCACTCAGGCCGTTTTCGCCCAGCTCCACCAGGGCGCCGGCCTCCCGGGCGATCAGCTGGGAGGCGGCCACATCCACCGATCGCGAAGGCTGGGGGGAGACCATGCCGTCGACCCGCCCGGCACCGACCGAGGACATGGTTATCGCCAGCGATCCGATGCAGCGCAGGCGGTGGACCTGACCGAACAGCCGCTCGAGCAGCGGAACGATCGCCTCGGGCTTGGCGCTCTCAACCCCGATCACTTCGAGCTGGTCCGCCGGGGAAACGGCCAGTCGCCGGTCATTGAGGAAAGCGCCGGAACCGGAACGGGCGAGGTACTCCTCGCCGGGGCCGAAGTCGTAGACGTAGCCGAACTCCACCGCGGCCATGTTCGGGGCCGAGGCGACCGCTATCGAGAGGCTGTGCTGGGGCAGGGTCCGACGGACATTCAGTGAGCCGTCGATCGGATCGATCACGACCCAGGCCTCGCCGCCACCGTTGAACTCGACCGTTCCCCGCTCTTCGGAGATCGCGGTGAAGGCCGTCCCGGACGAAGCGAGTTCTTCGAGTTCGGCGAACACCAGGTCTTCGCACTGGCGGTCGAGCACCAGGGTGTAGTCGCCACCCTCGCCGACCCCGTCGTAGACCGTCCGCTCCTCGACCGTGAGACTGGAGTCGAACAGTTCCTGCTGCGCAGCGACGATCCGGCGGCAGATCCCGGGCCAGTCGGCGGTGAGTGCCTGATCTGATTGCGGCGGGGTCACCGGCGCCATGCTATTGACCGCCGGGACGGAGCGCTGTCGGAGCGCCGGCGCCGGGTCAGCTACTTTTGGGGGAAGTGAACGTCGCGCGAGAAGACCCGCCCGGGGGGTCCGGACCGAGTTCGGAGCAGATCTCTGTCCGCGATCACCGCGAGGGTCCACTGCTGGTGGCCGGTCCGGCCGGAACCGGCAAGTCGACCGCCCTGAGGCATCACCTGCTCGCTCTTTCGCAATCCGGACTCGATCCTTCGAAGATCGCCCTGATCACTTCGACCGAGCGGGCCGCTGCCGAACATCGCATGGCTCTGGAAGCGCTGCTGCCGGGACCGTACGAAAGCCTTTCCGTCTTCACCTGGGAGGGGTTTGCCGAAGGCGTTCTCAGGAGATGGCCGGTCGAAGCCGGCCTCGATCCGGGATTCGGGGTGCTGGGTCCTGCTGAACGGCTGGCGCTGCTGCTGGTCAGGTTTGACGAGCTGCCGCTCCGCCACCATCAGATCAGGGGAAACCCGGCCGGCCTCCTGCGGGGGCTGCTCCGGGAGATCGACCGGATCAAGCACAGCGGCACAAGCGACGGGCAGCTTGACCGGATGGAGCAGGCCGCACCGGAACCGGGCGATCCCGATGGCGGTGGCGAAGCCCTGAGGCGGACTGAACTCGCCCGTTTGGTCAGAATCCACGACCGGGTTCTGACCGATTCCGGCTGCTTGGACCGGGCCGACCTCTGCCGGGCGGCGGCGGCGCTGCTCGAGCGCAACCGCGACCTGAATGAATCCCTGGCCGAGAGCTACCCGCACCTGGTCATCGACGAGCTGGAAGACCTCGATCCGGTCCGGGCGGCCCTGATGGAGGCCGTGGCCGGAACCTGCAGGAGCGTCGTGGCCGCCGACGGCCTGGTCACCGGTGCGTCGTTCGATTTCGGTTCAGCCGGCGGTCCCCCCGAGGGGGACGCTTTCCCCGGCCCGGCGGAGCACTTCCTGTCGCTGTTTCCCCAGGCGGAAAAGGTCGAGCTCAGCCAGTCCTGGCGCCTGGGCGCCGCCAGGATTGCCGCGGCCCGGGCGATCCTGGGCGAAAGCCGCGCCCCGGGGCCGGACGAGTGGCGACCCGGCCGGCAGACCGATTCGATCCGTTTCTGGCGCTCGGAGACCTCGCAGGCCGAGGCCCAGGCGACGGCCCGTGATCTGGAACGCCAGCTGGGTGAAGGTCTCGACCCCGGTCGGGCCGCGATCGCGGTCGGTGATCTGAACCGGGACGGCCAGATCGTCGCCACCGCATTGAGTGAGCGCGGAATCCCCGTGCGCCTGGGCGGGGGAGGCAATCTCTTCCGCCAGGCCGAGGTCCGGGACGCGCTCGCCTGGCTGCGGGCGCTCAGTGACCCGGACGACGCCACCGCGGTCACCCGGGCACTGACCAGGCCTCCGATCGAGTTGCGTTCTGTCGATCTGGCCAAATTGACCGTGATCGCCAGGCGGAGAAAACTCGACCTCGTCTCGGCCAGCGAGGCGGCGCTTGAGAGTCCGCGAATAGCGCCGGAGGCCCGCCAGCGGCTGGAGTCCTTTCTCACCCTCTTCCGGGCCGCGGCCAGGGCGCTCGACAGCCGGAGGCCCGACGCATTCGTTCGCAGGCTGATCGAACGGGTCGGGTTCCGTCGCCAGCGGCTCTTCGCCGCTCAGCCCGAAACCACCGAGCGGCTGATCGAGCTGTCTCACCTGGCTGATATCGCCGCAGCGTATGCCCGGCTCAATCCGGACGGCTCGACCCGCGAGTTCATCCGCTATCTGACCGCGCTCGCCGAATCCGGACTGGAGATCGACCGGCTCCCGGCCGGCAACCTTCCCGGCGCGGTGACGGTGCTCCCGGTCAGCGGCCTGAAGGGGGGTGAGTGGCAGCGGGGGTACCTGCTCGGCCTCGACCAGGCGGGCGATCGCGACCGGGGCGATCTGGCCTGCGCCGTCACCTCGGTCGGGGGAGAGCTGGTGCTCTCCCGGGTCACGCCGGACGGTGTGGCCGACCGGGGCGGTAGCGCGCTTACGGGAGGGCTGCCGTTCGAGCAGATGCTGGCGGCGGTCGGGGGGGTCGAAGAGGTCCACCAGGAGGAACTGTTCGGCCCGGCCGAGGACCTGCAGGCGACCTACCGGATGATGCGCGACGAAGTGATCGAGGCTTCCTGGCGCGCCGGGCGCGAGCTGAATGAACCACGGCTCGACACGGCGGTCGACGTGGACCGGGCGATCGCCCGCTATCTCGAGCTGCTGAAGCTGGCCGCGCTGGCCCAGCGGTCCGACGGGCACACCGACTCCGAAGCGATCGACGCGGTCAACGGCCTGCTGTCCCAGGTCGCCACCGAGGAGCAGCGGGCGGAGCTGGAACGCTCGACCCTGGACCCGTATCTGCTCGACAACGAGCGCGAGCGCGGCCTCCGCAGGCACCTGGCCGACTCCCGGACCGAGCCGTCACTGGCCGAGTTTCTGCCGCGGCGAGGTGACGATCTGAGGCTGACCGCCACCGATCTCGATCTCTACCTGACCTGTCCGCTCAAGTACAAGTTCGCCCGGGTCTTTTCGATCCCCAAGGCGCCGACGATCAACATGCGGTTCGGAATCCTGATCCACAACGTGCTGCAGCGCTTCCACGAGCCCGGTTCCGGCGGTGAACGCACCGGCAGCCTCGAGTACCTGATGGAGTTGCTGGAAGCGGGCTGGCGCCGCTCCGGCTTCGGCGACAGCAACGACGAGCTCCAGTTCCGTGATCGCGCCCGTGAGGCGATGAGGGGTTACTGGGAAACCGAACGGGCCTCCGATTCGGAACCGGTCTGGCTGGAGCGCCAGTTCGAGTTCAAGCTGGGTCCGCACTTCCTCCGGGGCCGGGTCGACCGGGTGGACCGCACCGGCGGCGGCAGCTACGAGGTGATCGACTACAAGACCGGCCTGCGGGTAGACAGTGACCGGTTCGGCGGCGACATCCAGCTGGCGCTCTACCGGCTCGGCGCCCGGGAGGCCTGGGACGTGGAGGTCGGCGGCGGCAGCTACTACTACGTGCTCGAGGGGGAGAAGGTGGCGGTCGAGTCCGGGCCGGATGACGCCGAGCGGGTCGAGAGAACGGTGCTCGAGGTCGGTGAGGGCGTGCTCGGCCAGGATTTCGAGCCCCGGCCCTCGCCCGAGGTCTGCGGCTGGTGCGACTACCGCATGGTCTGCCCGGCGTCAGAGGCCTGACCGGCCGGCGGTTCAGTCGGAGTCGCGCTGTTTGAGGAAGCGCTGGAACTCGATCGCCAGCGCGTCACCGCTCGGGACCTCCGCCTCCGGTTCGTTCCGGCTGCGCTGCTCGGTCTCGATCCGGTTGACCAGTTCCTCGACTTCGGGATCGGCAGAGACTGCCTTGCCGATCTGCTCCTCGTAGGCGGCGGTTTCATCTTCGAGCCCGGAGATGTCGGCGGCGACCCCGGTGATCTTCTCCAGCCGTTCACTCAGGGCCAGTGCGGCCTTCGGGTTGGGCACAGCCGCTACGTAGTGCGGGACCGCGGCCCAGAGCGAGCACGAGGCCAGACCGGAGGCCCGGCACCGGTCATGCAGTACCCCGACGATTCCGGTTGGCCCTTCGTAGTCGGACCGGTCGAGATCGAGTTCGCGCACGATCGAGTCGTCGGAGGCCAGTCCGGTGATCGGTACCGGCATGGTGTGGGCGACCTCGGCGATCAGCGAGCCGAGCACCACGACCGTTTCGACCTCGAGGTATTCAGCCACCTTGACCACGGTCTCGGAGTAGGTGCGCCACTTGAGATTCGGTTCGGTTCCGTCGAGCAGGACGAGGTCCCGTTCGGCGCCCTGGGCACGGGCGGCGATGAAGGTATTGCTCGGCCAGTCGATCCTGCGGTGGGCGCCGTCGGAGAAAGAGATGGTCGGCCGGTTGGCCTGGAAATCGAAGTACTCCTCGGGGTCGATCTCGGCCAGCACGTCGACCTCGAGTGAGTCGGCCAGGGTCTCCAGGGCCGATGACGCCGCCGAGGCGGCATCGTTCCACCCCCGGAAGGCACAGACCAGAATCGGGCGTCGCAGCTTCGGGGGGTTCATCTCCCATCGCAGATGATCCATACGTTCAATCTAAACGATGGCGCCACTCCGCCCGGCAACTCACGCCCGTCTGCCCCGTAGTTCAGGATGTCGAGCGTGGAAAGCGCACAGCAGCCGATCAGCCCCTCATCCGGACCACCGGTGGCCGAACTGACTCCCGGTCAGGTCTTTTCGGGCCGCTATGCCTGCGCCAGGAAAGACCGTCTCACCGCGAAGAACGGATCGACCTACCTCAGCCTCGAGCTGCGTGACCGGTCCGGGGCGATCCCGGCCCGGATCTTCCGCGACGCCGATCGCATCGGGCTCCGTTTCGAGCGGGGCGACGTGATCGAGGTCCGGGGCCGCGTCGAGCGTTACCGCGGCCAGCTCAGCGCCGAGCTCGAGAACGCGGTCAGGGTCGATCCCGGCGAGATCGATCCGACCGAGTTCCTGCCCGCCGCCTACCGCGACCGGGAGGAACTCGAAGGCTTTCTCGAACACCTGACCCGGGAGGTCCACGCGGCCGACCTGCGGGCGGTGGTCGAGACCCTGCTGTTCTCCGGCCGGAGCGCCGAGGAGTTTCGCCGGGCCCCCTGCACCCGGGGTGGCCACCACGCCTACGTCGGCGGCCTGATCGAGCACACGGTTGCGGTGGCCACCCTGGTCACCGAGACCTGCGTCCTTCACCCCAGACTCAACTCCGACCTGCTGATGGCCGCGGCCCTGATCCATGACATCGGCAAGACCGGGGAGTTCACCTACGGGGCCGAGATCGGGCTGTCCGATCGCGGCCGCACGCTCGGGCACCTCCAGATCGGGGCCGAACTGATCACCGCCGCCTCCGGCAACCTCGAGCCAGACCGGCGGGACGCCCTGCTGGCCTGCGTGATGTGCCACCACGGCACCGACGCCCTCCGCCTGCGCCACTTCCCCTCACCGGAGGCGATCGCCCTCCACCGGCTCAACGCCCTCGACGCCCAGGTCAAGACCGCGCTCGAGCACGGCATCGGTTGAGGCCCGACTCGACCTGATTTCGTCTGGGCCTCGTGCGAGATCCGGCGCGCCCGGGCCCTGGGTCAGACCCCGACGACCTCGAGGGTCGAACCCGTTCTGCCCGCCTTGACCTCGATCCTCGCCGTGACCCGGTTTCGCAGTTCGTCCACGTGGCTGACCAGGCCCACGGTTCGGCCGCCTTCCCGCAGGTCGTCGATCACATCCATGACCTGGTCCAGGGTCTTGCTGTCCAGGGTCCCGAAGCCCTCGTCGATGAACAGGGTTTCCAGCGGTTTGCCCCCGGTCTCCTGCTGGACCACTTCGGCCAGGCCGAGGGCGAGCGACAGTGAGGCGTAGAAGCTCTCGCCGCCGGAGAAGGTGCCGGTGGAGCGGGTCTCGGATGTGTGGGAGTCGAAGACCCGGATGCCGAGCCCGGAGGTCGCGCCGTGTGCGGCGACGTCGCCGCTGTAGACGAGCTCGTACCGGCCGTTCGACATCCGCTGGAGGTGACGGTTGGCTGCCTGGATCACCTGCTTCAGGCGGACGGCGAGAACATAGATTGAGAGCTTCATCCTGCGGTCGTTGTCGCCGCTGGCGAGTCGGTTCAGCTCGGCCGAGCACGAAGCGGCCTCCCTGAGTGGCGTCAGCTCTTCGAAAAGGGTCGGGATAT
>JAENXK010000009.1 GCA_016649615.1 Thermoleophilia bacterium | reverse complement strand
GGGGTGAACTGGACGATCGAAAGAGGTTCCACGGTTAACCGGGAGCATAAGAGGCGCCCGCGCGGGACGGGCGCCTCCCCGCTCGGCCGACGGGCATCATCGCCCCTCGGCTGGAGATTCTGCTCAGGCCCCGGACTTGCTGTCTTCGGCGGCTTCGGCCGTCTCGGCCACCGGCTTGGTGCCCTCGATCGGGGTCTTGCCCCGGGCGTTCGCCGCGATGAACTCCTCGGTCTGCTCGCGCGCCTCGTCATCGGGGCGCTGGCTGTGAGGCGACTTCATCAGGTAGCTGGACGGACCATCGAGCTGACCGGAGATGCCGTTGTTCAGCGCCAGCTTGATCAGCCGGACCGCGTCGATCACGACACCGGCCGAGTTGGGCGAGTCCCAGACCTCGAGCTTGAGCTCTACGGTCAGCGGTACGTCGCCGAACGAACGGCCGTTGAGCCGGATGTGGGCCCACTTGCGGTCGGTCAGCCAGGCGACGTAGTCCGACGGACCGACGTGCACGTCGTCGTCGGGCAGATCGTGGCCCATGATCGAGGTGACCGCGTTGGTCTTGGAGATCTTCTTCGAGTCGAGGCGTTCACGCTCGAGCATGTTGTAGAAATCCATGTTTCCACCGACGTTCAGCTGAGAAGTCTGCTCCATGCGGACCCCGCGCTCATGGAATAGCCGGGCCAGCTGGCGGTGGACGATCGTCGCCCCGACCTGGGACTTGATGTCGTCGCCGATGATCGGCAGGCCGGCTTCCTCGAAACGCTCGCCCCAGTAGTCCTCGCGGGCGATGAACACCGGCAGGCAGTTAACGAAGCCGACGCCGGCGGTGATCGCCTGCTCGACGTACCACTTGACCGCGTCTTCGGAGCCGACCGGGAGGTAACAGACCAGGACGTCGGCATTTGATTCCTGGAGGATCCTGACGATGTCGGCGGTCGGGCCGGGAGCCTTGGTGATCTTCTCCTTGAGGTACTTGCCGAGGCCGTCGAGGGTCATGCCGCGCTCTACCTTGACCCCGAGTTCGGGCACGTCGGCGAACTTGATCGTGTTGTTCTGACCGGACCAGATCGCGTCGGAAAGATCCTTGCCGACCTTTTCCTGGTCGATGTCAAAGGCGGCCACGAACTCGATGTCACGGATGTGGTATCCGCCCAGATCGACGTGCATCAGGCCGGGGACGTCCTCGCCCGGATCGGCGTCCTTGTAGTACTGGACCCCCTGGATGAACGAGTTGGCGCAGTTGCCGACACCGACTATCGCGACGCGGACTTTGTCGTCGCGTCGAGCGGTGCCGTCACCACTGGATCCGTTGCTGTTACTCATAAGTCTGCAATACCTTTCTGGTTCAGGTGCGAACCCCATTGACACTAAAGAGGGTCTCTGGTTACACCTCAGTCAACAATTCTCTCCTCAATCAGCTACCGACGCTCTCCTCTTTCAGCTCTCCACGAACGTGCCAGACGCGCTGGAATACGGTGACGGTCGTGAGCGCAGCCATGACGTATATGGCCGGGGCAAGCAGACTGAAGTCTCCGAATCCGATGCCGTTGGCGAAAAGAAGCCCGATCGAAAGTAGCACCACACGCACCGGCCGGGTCGCCAGGCCGACCTTGCATTCCACCCCCAGGGCCTCGGCCCGGGCCCTGGTGTAGGAGACCATCAGCGAGCCGAGAACGACGTAGACGCAGGCCGCGGCGGCCAGGGAGTCACCCTGCTCGGCGAAATACCAGGCGACCGCGGTCAGGACCAGGCCCTCTTCGATCCGGTCGAGGGTCGAGTCGAGAAAAGCCCCGAACATCGTGCCCTTGCCCGACATGCGCGAATAGCGGCCGTCGAGGGTGTCCATGACCGAGCCGAGGATGAAGGCGATCCCGGCCAGCACGAACTGCTCCTGGGTGACCAGGACCGCGGCGACCAGGTTGCCGACCAGTCCGACCATCGAGATCGCGTTGGGGGTTAGCCTCGACTGGATCAGGCGGTCGCGGGCCTGTTCACGAAATTCCTGGGCCGGCCCGTTGCCCGACCCGTTGCGGCGGCCCCCGGGCGGCCTCGGCGGTGACGATTCCATGGCAGCAGCCTATACGCGGCAGTTGCGGTCGCGGCCGAAGCGGGCGCCGGGACTGAAGTCGGCCCTGACCCGGATCGAGCCCGGGCCTTTCATCGAGACCCTGGTCCAGCCCTCCGGGGTGCCGGCGACGCATCCGAAGCCCCCGACCACCTTCCAGTAGGGCGTGTTCCGGATTCGGACCTCGAACACTCCCGCGCGTGGGGCGGTGACCGTGAACCCGTCCGTGTTGAAGTGCGTCAGCCGGCCCGGCCGTTCGACCATCGGCGCCGGATTCAGAACGCGGTAAAGGCGCCAGTCCGACCCGGCCGGGATCTCCCTCAGGTAAGGCAGGCCGGAAGCGATCAGGCCTGCCTCGGTTTCGGCCGCGTAATCGAGTTCGGCCGCGGGCACCGCGACGTAGCCGACCGCGAGCCGGTCGAGCCAGCGGCGATACCGGTCGGGGTCGAGCCGGTCCCTGTAGAAGAGCGGGTTCAGGTGCCTGTCCGTCTGGCGCTCCCAGCCACGGGCGAGCGCCAAGCCGGGGGCTACCCTGGCCGACTCCCAGTGGCTGGCCAGCGGCAGGACTTCGACCCTGGCCGGCTTCGCGTCGAGCCGCGGCCCGAGCTCGCTCGATACCGGGTCGTAATAGGAGGCCGCGACCTCCGGCTCGCCGCCGACCAGCTTGAGATCTCGGACAACGGGAGCGATCTGCCAGTAGGCGATCAGCGGGACGAGCAGGACCAGAGCGGCCCGCCGGTTAAACCCGAACGAGTCCCAGCGGCCCCAGACGGCGCACAGCAGGAGCGGTCCGGTCAGCAACACGCCGAGCCGGTTCACGTTGCCGCCCATCGGAGTCGCGATCACGAACGATGCGAGCATCGCGGCCGCGTAGACGATCAGGCCGATCCGGACCAGCCTCTGGTCAGGGGGGACCAGCGCAGCGGCGGCCAGGGTCAGCCCGAACGCCGGGAGGAAACTGCTCAGGACGTACGGCTCGTCTCCTCCGCCAGGGAAGAGCAGGGCGACGATTCCGGCAACGGCGAAAGTGACCGCCGCAAGCTCCAGACCCCGGCGATCGGGACGACGGGCGATGTAATGGCTGAGTCCGCAACAGGCCAGAAAGAGCGCCGCGACCGGACTGGCCAGGCCGACCGAGCCGGCGAGCAGCAGCGAGACGGTTCTCTTGCTCCTTTGCGCGGCAAAGACCGTGGCCATCGCCAGGAAGACCCCCAGGGCGAATGTCAGGCGGCCGGAGAAGAGGCTGACCGTGGCCGCCACCGAAAACCAGATCGCTCCGGCCTGTGCCCGTTCGCCCCATTCTCGTCGCACGATCAGGGTGAAGAAAGCGACGGTCCCGATCACCGCGAGCACCCCCATGAGACGGAATCCGATCCAGGCGCCGACCGCCGGCGCAAGCAGGCTGTAGGTCGGCAGATAGTGACCGCCGAACCAGTAGTTGTTCCAGACCGCGGGGCCGGACAGCTCGTAGAGCTCGGTCCGGAACGTCTGGGCGGCGTGGTCGGCGCTGAGTGGCGCCGTGACGAGGTAGATCAGGGCGAGTGCGCCGACCACGAGCAGAGGACCGGTGAGCGGCCCCCAGGGGATGTGACGCTCTCGCACGTCCTTCCCGGTCAGGCCCGGGCGCCCTGGCGATCAGCCGGGCGGGTCCAGGACCAGGTTTCCGGCTTGATCTCGGCGATCACCCTCGAGGCGATCAGGAACGAGAGTCCGGCGACCATCCAGCCCAGGGCGGCATCCAGCCAGTAGTGATTTGCGGTGACCACCACCACCCAGGTGACGACCAGCGGCCAGAAGGCCCAGAAGGCACGAGCGATCTTGTTGCGGCAGACGCTGAAACCGGTGGCACCGATCATCAGGGCGACCGCGCAGTGCATCGAGGGGACCGCGGCAAAAGGATTGATCAGGAGCTTGGCCCAGGTCGAATCATGGTTGATGCTCGAGTGGGCGTTGATCGTGTCGACGAAGCCGTACTCGGGGAACATCCGGGGCGGCGCCGTGGGAAAGCCGATGTAGCCGACCAGGGCGAGTGACAGCGAGACGAAGAACATGTTGCGGAAGAAGTAGTACTGCTCGTTGCGGAACAGATACAGCCAGATCAGGAAGCCGAGCGCGATCGTGAACTGGCTGTTCAGGTAGATGTAGTTGGCCAGGTCGATCAGCGACTGGGCCGGGAGGGTCGCCGCCTGGAGAGCCGGTTCGAAAAAGGTTCCGGAACTACGCTCCACGTCCATGATCCGCTCGCCGTTGGCGAAGGCGACGCTGGCCCGGCCATCGGCAAAGCCACGAGCCAGTTCGTAGCTCGTATCGGCAAAAAGATAGAGGGCCAGCTGTCGAAACAGGTCGAGCCAGCCCCGGGGAAGCCACTCCCCGATCCGGACGATAGGAACAGGCACGGCTGCCTATTGTAGACAAGCCGGCGACAATCTTTAGGCTGCGTGCCAACGTGGATTCCTCCGGGCCAATCATCTGCCTCGGCGAGGTGATCGTCGACCTGATCTGCGAGCAATGGCTCGCCTCGGGGACGCCGCCTGAACGCCTGGTGCCATATCCCGGGGGCGCACTGGCCAACGTCGCCGTGGCGATCTCCCGCAGCGGAGGCCGTGCCGCCATGGTCGGTGGGGTAGGTGACGACGAATGGGGAACCTGGCTGCGCGACGATCTGACCCGGGAGGGCGTCGACACCGAATCGGTGATTTCGGTCGAAGGGGTGGATACCCCGGTCGCGATCGCGCTCTTCGACAGCGAAGGTGAGCCTCGATTCCAGGTATGCGGGCAAGGGATCGGACCGGCGATGGCCGCCGTCCTCGAGCCGCTGAAGGCGGCGATTCCGGCATCGCAGGGCCTCGTGGTCGGTTCGAACACGATGGTCGGGCCGCTAGAGCGGCAAGTGACCCGGACCGCGGTCGAGATCGCCGCCGCCAACGCGGTGCCGGTGATCCTGGATCCGAATTTCCGGCCGAGCCGCTGGGGGAATCGCGAGACACCGGCCCGATACTGCCGCGAGCTCTGCGCATCCTCGGCCGTGGTCAAAATGAACCGCTCCGAGGCCACGCTGATCACCGGGGTCGACGATCCCGCCCTTTCTGCGCGCGAGATCGCCGGGACCGGCCCCCGGCTGGTGGTGGTGACCGACGGGGCGGGCCCGGTGATCACCGCCGGGGCGTTCGAGACCCGGGTCGAGCCCGATCCGGTCGAGGTGATCAGCCCGCTGGGCGCGGGCGATGTGTTCGCCGGGGTGCTGGCCGCCGGTCTCGCCCGGCTCGACTGGGACTTCAGCTGCGCGGGAGAGGTACTCGGGGAAGCGTGCTCCCGGGCGGGCGAATGCTGTCTTTTCTGGGGGGCTCAGGGATGAGGCGGTCCGATTGGAAGCGCCCGTCCAGAGCCAGGGTCGGGCGCATCAGGGACCGGCTGCGCGAAATGTACGGACGCCCGCTGAACCTGCCGCACCGCGAGCCGATTGACGAGCTCGTGCGCACGATCCTCTCCCAGGCGACCAGCGACCTCAACCGTGACCGGGCGTTCGCGGGCCTCACTTCGACCTTCCCCGACTGGGAAGCCGTGCGCGAGGCCCCGGTCGCTGCGATCGAGGAAGCGATTCGTCCGGGTGGGCTCTCAAACCAGAAGGCCCCGCGGATCAAGGTGGTCCTCAAAGAAATCGGCGAAGAGATGGACCTCGACTGGCTCGAGACGGCCGACCGGGATGAAGCAATGAGTTTTCTGACCGGGTTGCCGGGCGTCGGCCGCAAGACCGCCGCATGCGTGCAGGTTTTCACCTGGGACAGGCCCGAGATCCCGGTTGACGTCCACGTCTACCGGGTCGGTGGCCGGCTCGGCCTGTTCCGGCCGAAAGCATCATCCGAGGAGGCCCACGATGAACTGCTGGCTCTGGTCGACCCCGGAGACTCGTACGAATTCCACATGAATCTGATCCGGCACGGGAGGGAACTCTGCCGGCCGCTACCGCTCTGCGGCGAATGCGTGCTGCGCCGGATGTGCCACTACGGCCGCGGCGTTCCCGCCCGGCCGGCTCCCGGATGATCAACCGGAGCAGCTACCCCGACCACGAAGAACCGGCCCTGACAGGTAGTATCACGACGCGCTCGCGCTACCCCTTTATGTCCAATGAGTAAGAAGCCATTCGTCATCTTCGGTCTCGTCCTGGTCCTGCTGGCCGTGGTCGTACCCGCTTGGGTTTTCCTGAAGGAAGGCGATTCTGAAACGGGCCGCCTCGAGGTACCGGCCAACCTCAAAACCGGCCAGTCGCTGTTTCAGGGGAGTTGCGGCAACTGCCACACCCTCTACGCAGCCGGCACCGAAGGTGACTTCGGCCCGAATCTCGACCAGCGGCTGGCCCCGGCCGGCACGCCGACCGGTGAGGGTTCCGAGGGCCAGATAGAGGCAACCCGCACCCAGGTCCTCAATGCGATCCACAACGGACTGGATGATCCGACCGTGCCGGGCCAGATGCCGGCCGACATAGTGGTCGGATCGGGCGCCGAAGAGGTGGCCGAATTCGTCGCCCAGACCGCCGGCCGCGGCTGAGCGGGAAGTCCGGCCGGGACCGGTCCTGCAGCAGCAGGCGTCCGGTCCGCGCATGGTGCTCTGAGCGCTACTTGAGCACGGGAAGCGGGTTTATGCTGTAGTCGCACCGTGGCAGACCCACGGAACACCGGTCTTCGGTCGCCTGTTCGAGGCAACCCTGACCGCCTCAACTTCTGACCGAATGGAGAGTTCATGTTTTTGACGCGTAACCCGGGTGCCGGCATTGCCAGCCGTCGTCTTTCTCTGATCTTTGCGGCCCTGGTCCTGACCTTCGCCGCGGCCTTCGCGTTCACCACGATTGCCGCTTCCCCGGCAGACGCGTCTCACCACAAGAACTCCAAGCAGGCGAAGAAGAAGGCCAAGAAGAAAAAGAAGAAGGCCAAGAAGAAGCAGCAGACGCATAAGGTGATGACCCGGAACCTCTACCTCGGAACCGACCTCACCCCGGCGATCGAAGCCCCCGGGTTTCCTGAATTCATTGCGGAGAACGGGCAGCTTCTGCGGAACGTCGACACCAACGACTTCGCGACCCGTTCAAAGGGCCTTTCCGATGAAATCCTCTCCAAGTCGCCGGATCTGATCGGTCTCCAGGAAGTCGCCCTCTGGCGGACCGGACCGACCGATCTCCAGGCTCCGCTGACCGGCGACTACACCGCCTCCACCGTTCACGTCGACTTCCTCGATCAGCTGATGGACCGGCTGAACAAGGACAAGAAGCGCTACCAGATAGTCAGAGTCCAGCAGGAATTCGACTTCGAGGCACCCGCCGATTACGACGACAACCCTGCCACCGGACCGCTCGGGGGCGAGATCAACGGTCGCCTGACCATGCGTGACGCGATCCTGAAGAAGGTCGGAGCCGGAATTCAGGTCAAGTCGACCGCCGGAGGCAACTTCGAGACGATCTACCAGCCGGTGGTTTCGGGGGTCCCGATCAACGTCGATCGTGGCTGGGTCAGTGCCAACGTCAAGGTAGGCAAGGCTCCCCGCTTCCGCTTCGTCAACACACACCTCGAAGCGTTCGGGGATCCGACGATCCGGGAGGCCCAGGCCGAGGAGCTGGTCGCCAAGGGCGGGCCGATGGTGACCGAGGACCAGCCGGCGATTCTGGTCGGCGACCTCAACTCCGACGACGACACGGTCAAGGGCGACGATCGCCTGGCCTACAACGCGCTGAAGGCGGCCGGTCTGAAAGACCGCGGCACTCAGGATCCGATGAGCTGCTGCATCAAGTCGAGCATTCTGACCGACAATTTCGGAGCAAAGGCCGACTTCGACCACTACATCGACCACATCATGACCAACAAGAAGAACCGGGTCAAGAAGCTCAACGCCTCGGTAACCGGTCGCACGCCGGCCAACGGCTTCTGGAACTCCGATCACGCCGGGGTCTTCAGCAAGCTGAGGGTCAAGCCCAAGAACTGAGGGTCAAGCCGAAGTCACAAGAAGGCCGGCGCAGATTCGGCAAAAGACAGTGAAAGAAAGGCCCGTCCCTCAACGAGGGGCGGGCTTTTCTGCTTTGTGCAGCGAAAAGCGGCTGATTTGACAAGCCGTCACATATCTGACATACTCCCGCTTAGATTTTCGTCAATAGAGCTATATATATCAGGAGATTACAGTGGGAAAAACGATTGGAATTGACCTCGGCACGACCAACTCTTGTGTCGCGATTCTCGAAGGCGGGGAGCCGGACGTACTTGAAAACTCGGAAGGCGGTCGCACGACCCCTTCGGTAGTCGCCTTCAACGACAAGGATGAACGCCTGGTCGGCACCGTTGCCAAGCGGCAGGCGGTGATGAACCCGGAAAACACGATCTTCTCGATCAAGCGCTTCATGGGCCGCAAAGAGGCCGAAGTAAAGGAAGAAGAGACGATGATCCCGTACAAGGTCGAAGCCGGCCCCAACGGCGACGTCCGGGTCGACGCCCGCGGCAAGCAGTACTCGCCGCCCGAGATCAGCGCGATGATCCTGCAGAAGCTGAAGTCCGACGCCGAAGCGAAGCTCGGCGAGACGGTCGACTCGGCCGTGATCACGGTCCCGGCCTACTTCAACGACGACCAGCGCCAGGCGACCAAAGATGCCGGCAAGATCGCCGGTCTCGAGGTCAAGCGGATCATCAACGAACCGACCGCGGCCTCCCTCGCCTACGGTCTCGACAAGGAAAACACCGACCAGACGATCCTCGTTTTCGACCTCGGCGGTGGCACATTCGACGTTTCAGTGCTCGAAATCGGTGACGGCGTCTTCGAAGTCAAGTCAACCGCCGGTGACAACCACCTGGGCGGCGACAACTTCGACAAGGCGATCGTCGAGTGGCTGGTGGCCGAGTTCAAGAAGGACCAGGGAGTCGACCTGAGCGAAGACAAGAACTCGCTTCAGCGGCTCTACGAACAGGCCGAGAAAGCAAAGATCGAGCTCTCCTCGACTCAGGAGACCCAGATCAACATCCCGTTCATCACCGCCGTCGAAGGCCAGCCCAAACACCTCGACGTCAAGCTGACCCGGGCCAAGCTGAACGAGCTGACCTCGGACCTGATCGACCGCGTCGTCGCTCCGGTCAAGCAGGCGATCGACGATGCGGGCGATTCGAGCATCGACCACGTGGTCCTGGTCGGCGGCATGACCCGGATGCCCGCGGTCCGCGAGAAGGTGACCGAGCTGACCGGCAAGGAGCCCCACCAGGGGGTCAACCCGGACGAGGTCGTGTCAGTAGGCGCGGCAATCCAGGCCGGGGTTCTGGCCGGTGACGTCAAGGACGTGCTGCTGCTCGACGTGACCCCGCTCACCTTGGGGATCGAAACCAAGGGTGGCGTCATGACCAAGCTGATCGAGCGCAATACGACCATCCCGAGCCGCAAGTCGGAGGTCTTCTCGACCGCCGAGGACAATCAGCCCTCGGTCGAGATCCACGTCCTCCAGGGCGAGCGCGAGATGGCTGCCTACAACAAGAGCCTCGGCAAGTTCCAGCTGACCGGAATCCCGCCGGCCCCGCGTGGCATGCCCCAGATCGAGGTCACTTTCGACATCGACGCCAACGGCATCCTCTCGGTCGGAGCCAAGGACCTCGGGACCGGCAAGGAACAGAAGATCGAGATCAAGGCCGGCTCCGGGCTCTCCGAGGAAGAGATCAAGGACATGGTCTCCGACGCCGAGTCCCACGCCGACGAAGACCGTCAGCAGCGTGAGCTGGCCGAGGCCCGCAACGTCGGCGAGAACGCCGCCTACAACTCGGAAAAGCAACTCTCCGAGCTCGGCGACAAAGTCGACGAGGCGAGCAAGTCCGAGATCGAAGCGGCGATCAAGGAGGTCAGGGATTCACTCGAGTCCGATGACGCTGAAGCGATCAAGGCAAAGACCGATGAACTCCAGGCGGCCTTCCACAAGGTCTCCGAGCAGGTCTACGAATCCGCCCAGGCGGAGGCCCAGGCTGCCGGCTCCGAAGACGGTGCCGGCGGGGGCGGCGATGACGAAGAGGAAGTGATCGACGCCGAGGTGGTCGACGAGGACGAAGGCAAGTGAGCGGCGGCCACGAGCGAGAGGCCGCAGCGGCCGGAAATGACCGACCCACCGGCGCCGAAGAGGCGCCGGTGGTCGACGCCGAGGTGGTCGAGGAGGACCCCGGCGCGGGGCCGGAGCCGGTGGACGCAGCCGAAGGTGGCCGGGCCGGCAGCCAGGCTGAGAACGTCCAGGCTGAGAACGTCGAACAGGACCTGGCCTCGCTGATCGAAGAGGCGCGCAGCCAGCGCGACGAATACCTCGAGCTGGCCCGGCGGACCAAGGCCGACTTCGAAAATTACCGCAAACGGATGGCGGCCGACAGCGCCGCGGCCAGAATTCGCGGCCGGATCGAGGTGGTCGACGGAGTGATCGAGGCGATCGACAACCTGGAGCGGGTCATGGCGGCCGAGGAGATCGACCCGGACGGCGCCCGCCAGGGCGAGCTGCCGGCCGACCTGCCGGTCAGCGTCCAGGGCGTGATCGTCGCCTACCGCGACCTTCACGCGACTCTGGCGAAGGCCGGGGCCAAAGCATTTGACCCGGCCGGGGAACCGTTTGACCCGAACCTCCACGAGGCGCTCCAGGCAGTCCCGACCGACGGAGTCGAATCCGGCATCGTGGTCGAAGTGATGCAGCGCGGCTACCGGGCTGAGGATCTGGTGATCCGTCCGGCCCGGGTCGTGGTGAGCCAGTAGAACAGGAACATGGGTGATTAATGGCTAAGGACTTTTACGACGCACTGGGAGTCAGCAAGAAAGCGACCCCGGACGAACTGAAGAAGGCGCACCGCAAGCTGGTACGCGAGTACCACCCTGACCGCAACCCCGATGACCGGGCGGCCGAAGAGCGCTTCAAGGAGGTCCAGCAGGCCTACGACACGCTTTCCGATCCCGAGAAGCGCAAGGCCTACGACAGCGGTGGCGGCATGTTCGGGGCCGGCGGACCGGGCGGTCCGGGCCCCTACGGCGGTCAGGGAGGCGGCCGGTTCACCGGTGATTTCGGTGACATCTTCTCGACGATCTTCAATCGCGGTG
This sequence comes from Thermoleophilia bacterium, assembly GCA_016649615.1. Taxonomy (GTDB): domain Bacteria; phylum Actinomycetota; class Thermoleophilia; order Solirubrobacterales; family 70-9; genus 67-14. Next base: position 26,038 of record JAENXK010000009.1, on the reverse strand, counting down.
GCGGCGGTGGCCCGGCCGATCAGATGCGCGGCCGCGACCTCGAGACCGACGCCCGGATCTCGTTCGATGACGCCATGTCGGGTACCCAGCTCACGGTCACGATTCCCAAGTCAGAGCGCTGTCCGACCTGTTCCGGTACCGGGGCCGGACCCGGCACCCGGCCGGAGACCTGCCCACACTGCGAAGGTCGCGGAATCGACTCCCAGGGCCAGGGGTTCTTCTCGATCAGCCAGCCCTGCCCCGAGTGCGGTGGCACCGGCCAGATCATCCCTTCGCCCTGCCAGACCTGCGGCGGTACGGGGCTGACCCACCAGACCAAGCGCTACAAGGTCAACATCCCGGCCGGGGTCAAAGACGGCACCCGTATCCGGGTCGCCGGGAAAGGCGAGGCAGGCGCCCGCGGTTCCGCGGCCGGAGATCTTTTCGTGACGATCCAGGTGGCTCCGTCGCCTGTCTTCGAGCGACTCGAAGACGGCAACCTCGAGGTCGACGTGCCGATCACGATCCCCGAAGCGATGCGCGGCGGCACGATCGAGGTCCCGACCCTGTCCGGCACCAAGAGGATCCGGGTCCAGCCCGGGACCCAGCACGGTGCGATCCAGCGGCTCAGGGGCGAGGGCCCGCCGCGGGCCGGCAGCCGCTCCCGCGGTGACATCAGGTATCGGCTCAACCTGGTCGTCCCGAAGGAACTGAACGATGACCAGCGCCGGGCGGTCGACCAGCTCAGTGAAACGATGAATGGGATCGACCCTCGCTCGGAACTCCTGCGGGGAGCCCGCGCCCGCCGGACTGGAAAGGGGGCCTCGAATGGGTGAGGTCCGCCGGCGCACGGTTCAGGTCACGGTCGATGACGAGCGCGGTGTCTACATGATCTCGGTTGCGGCGGAACTGGCCGAGATGCATCCGCAGACCCTGCGGATCTACGAATCGAAGGGGCTCATATCGCCGAAACGCTCGCCCAAGAACACCCGTCTTTATTCGCAGCGTGACGTCGAGCGCCTGCGCCGGATCCACCGCATGACCAACGAAGAGGGACTCAACCTGGCCGGGGTCGAAACCGTGCTCGAGATGGAGGCCCGGGTTGAAGCCATGAGAGACGAACTCGAAGCGATGCGGGCCCGGGCCGACCAGCTCGAACGCAAGCTGGACCACGAGGTTGAAACTGTCCGCGACCGGCTCGGCACTGAGGTGGTGCCTTACAGGGCCTACGAGCGCACTGTCAAGCCGGCCAGGCTGGCCGGTCCGGCCGGGTCGACCGGCCCCCAGGGCCACACCCGCCACCGCGAGCCGTCGGCGCCCCGCCGTCAGGCCGGCCGCGGGCCGGTGCAGATCCCGGTTCAGCGGCCTCCCCGCCCGGAGCGAGAGCAGAACGACCAGCCAGAGAACAGCGAGGAGAGCTGATGCAGCCAGACCGATTCACAGTCAAGTCCCAGGAGGCGATCGCCGGCGCCCAGCGCCTGGCCGCGGCCGCAGGAAATACCGAGGTGGCCCCGGTCCACCTGCTGGTCGCCCTGCTCGAACAGGACGAGGGCCTGGTGCCGGCCGTACTGGGCAAGCTGGGGGCAGACCTGACGGCGATCCGGGCCAAGGCCCGTGAACGCATGGCGGAGCTGCCGCGGCTGAGCGGCGACGGCCCGGCCGATCCGAAGCCGTCATCAGCCCTGATTGAGGTCCTGCAGCGGGCCGAAGGCGAGATGGCGGAAATGGGTGACGAATACGTATCGACCGAACACCTGCTGCTGGCGATCGCCGACTCCGGCTCGGATCTGGCCGGGATCCTCCCCGACCGTGAATCCCTGGCCAAGGCGATCGGCGAGGTTCGCGGCCCCCACAAGGTCGACTCCCCCAACCCCGAAGACCAGGTCCAGGCGCTCGAGAAGTTCGGCCGTGACCTGACCGCCGATGCCGAGAGCGGCAAGCTCGATCCGGTCATCGGGCGCGACGAGGAGGTCCGCCGGGTGATCCAGGTGCTCTCGCGGCGGACCAAGAACAACCCGGTCCTGATCGGTGAGCCCGGGGTCGGAAAGACCGCGATCGTCGAAGGCCTGGCCCAGCGGATCGTCTCCGGCGACGTGCCCGAGTCGCTGCGCGACCGCCGGGTGATCGCGCTCGACATGGGCTCACTGCTGGCCGGCTCGAAGTACCGCGGAGAATTCGAAGAGCGGCTGAAGGCGGTGTTGACCGAAGTCCAGGCTGCCGAGGGCCAGATCGTGCTGTTCCTCGACGAGCTGCACACGATCGTCGGGGCCGGCGCTGCCGAGGGGGCGGTCGACGCGGCCAACCTGCTCAAGCCGATGCTGGCCCGGGGCGAGCTTCGGGCGGTCGGAGCGACCACTCTCGACGAGTACCGCAAGCACATCGAGAAGGACGCCGCCCTGGAGCGCAGGTTCCAGCCGGTTCTGGTCGGCGAGCCGGACGTGCCGGATACGATCGCGATCCTGCGCGGCCTCAAGGGGCGCTACGAAGTCCACCACGGCGTGCGCGTCGCCGACTCGGCGATCATCGCCGCGGCCACCCTCTCCGAGCGCTACATAGCCGACCGCTTTCTGCCCGACAAGGCGATCGACCTGATTGACGAGTCGGCTTCCCGGCTGAAGATCGAAATTGACTCGATGCCGACCGAGATCGACGAGGTCGAGCGCCGTATCCAGCAGCTCGAGATCGAACGTGAGGCACTCAAGGCGGAGACCGACGAGGCTTCCCTCGGAAGGCTGGAGACACTGGAAGCCGAACTGGCCGAGCTGGTCGAGACGTCAAGCTCGATGAAGGCCCGCTGGCAGTCGGAGAAGGGCCTGATCGAGGCGATCAAGGAGGCCAAGTCCCGGCTCGAAGAGGCCCACCGCGAGGCAGAACGGGCCGAGCGGGACGCCGACCTGGAGCGGGCAGCCAAGCTGCGCTACAGCGAGATCCCCGACCTCGAGAACTCGCTGACCGAAGCCCAGGCGAAGCTGAGCGGCATGCAGGCCGAAGGAGGCACCATGCTGACCGAAGAAGTGACCGAGGCCGACGTCGCCGAAGTGGTCGCCACGTGGACCGGGATCCCGGTCACCCGGCTGATGGAGGGCGAGGTTGAAAAGCTGGTCCATATGGAAGGCCGCCTGCACGAGCGGGTGGTCGGCCAGGACGAGGCCGTCAGCGCGGTAGCCAACGCGCTGCGACGCTCGCGCGCCGGACTTTCCGACCCGGACCGCCCGATCGGCTCGTTCCTCTTCCTCGGCCCGACCGGAGTCGGCAAGACCGAACTGGCCAAGGCGCTGGCCGAATTCATGTTCGATTCCGAGCAGGCGATCGTGCGGATCGACATGTCCGAGTACATGGAAAAGCACACCGTGGCCCGGCTGATCGGGGCACCGCCCGGCTATATCGGCTACGAGGAAGGCGGCCAGCTGACCGAGGCGGTCCGGCGCCGCCCCTACGCGGTGGTCCTGCTCGACGAAATCGAGAAGGCCCATCCCGACGTCTTCAACACACTGCTTCAACTGATGGATGACGGCCGGTTGACCGACGGCCAGGGCCGCACGGTCAGTTTCACCAACACCGTGCTGATCATGACCTCGAACGTCGGCAGCCAGGAGATCGCCGGCGAGACCGTCGACGAGCGGATCCGGGAGCGGGTAGAAGAGGTCCTGGCGACGACCTTCAAGCCGGAATTCCTCAACCGGATCGACGACACGGTGATCTTCCACCGGCTCTCGAAGAAGGACATCGGCAGGATCGTCGACCTTCAGGTCGACGGGCTGATCAGCCGCGTGGCCGAGCGTGACATCGAGATCGAGCTGAGCGAAGAGGCCCGGACCCTGCTCGGCAATCTCGGCTATGACCCGGTCTACGGCGCCCGACCGCTCAAGCGGGTGATCCAGAAGCAGCTGATCGACCCCCTCGCCCTGAAGATCCTCGAAGGCGAGTTCGTCGAAGGCGACTTGGTCAAGGTCGATGCGGCCGAGGGCGAACTGGTCTTCACCAAAGCCTAGAAGCGGCTTTCGGACCGCGCCCGCCCGCGGCGGCGCGGAGAACGGTGACGCCCCGGCGTCCAGGTGCAGAATCACGCCCGGACGAGCGCGCCTTTAGCCGCCCTTTGGGGTTCGCGTAATACCCTTGGGCGTCCGTTTGTCACGGATTTCAAGCGCAGAGGACCATGGATCAGGAACCGGAAAACCAGTGGGAGGACGAAGATCGGCTCAGGGAGCCGGTTTCCGGCCCTGTCCCGAACCGCCTTACCTGGCCGGTAAAGAGATTTTTTTGGTTCCTCGAGAAGCGCGTTCTCTGGCCGATCTCGGATTCCTTCCGCCGCACCGGAAATCCCGGGCCGCGCCACAGCCCGATGGCCTACGTCGGCGTGACCCTGCTGGTCGCGATCGCCGGAGGAGCGATCGCCGCCGCCGTCTACTTCCACGATCAGGCGAACGACAGCGGTTCGGCCCCCGCGGTGGCGCAGGCCCCGGCCGGGCCCGGAGCCGCGATCGCTCCGACCGGGGGCACCGGTCCGGCCGGCTCGGATCAGGCCGGTCCGAACAGTTCATCGACCACCTCCCCCGCGGCCGACGGAGAAACCCTGCAGGGAGTGGTGCCCGACTTCGAACCTTCCGCCGGCGAAAGTGGTTCCGGCGGCTCGGCGCGTTCGAACAACTCGGGCGGTGAAAATGCCGGCAACTCCGGTCCGGGCAAGAAGAAGAAAACGAAAGGCCTGGTCAACCCCGCCCCGCCGCCAAAGACGCCCCTGCTCAAGGCCGCCTACCGGTTCGCCCAGACCTTCACCGGATACGAGATCGGCAAGCGGGGCGCGGCAAAGAAATTCAAGGCGTCGGCGACGCCGGGCCTGGCCAGGGAGTTGCGCCGGAATCCTCCGACGCTGCCGGCCGACGGTGATGTCCCCAGGGCGACCGTGATGAACGTGGTCAAGGGTCAGAAGGAGGGACGCCGGCGACTGGTCAGCGTCTCGCTGCTCCGCTCCGGCGCCACCAGCGAACTCCGCCTGGCGCTGAGGCAGGCCAAGCACAAACAGGCCAAAGGCCAAAAGAAGCCCTGGCGCGTAAGCGAGGTTCGGGGGTAACCCGGGTCATGGGGAGGATGAGAACAGCCCTGGCGACGATCTCGGTCGGCGCCCTGCTGGCGACCGGTCACAGCGTGCAGGCACAGGGCGCGACGGTTCCCGGAGACAACCCGGCCGTGACCTCGCCGCAGACCGGGACGACCGGGGACACCGCTCCGACGACGACGCCGCTCCCGGAAGAGACCACCGGCAAGGAAACCAAGAAGAAGGACAAGCAGAAGACCGGAAAGGACGAAACCGGAAATCCCGGCAAGGGGGGCTCCCGGCCTGTGAAGCCCCAGAGCAGTGATCCGGTTTCGGACGGCGAGTCGCCGAAGCAGGGCAAATCGGGTGCGACGAAGGAGATCATTCCCGATCAACTCCCACTCCACGTCAACATGGATCCGGGCCTGAACCTGCCCGGGAGCCCGGCGCCGGTGACCGCCTGTGACGGCACCGCCGGACCACCCGGAAACCTGATCCCGATCTACATCCAGGCCGCCAAGCGCTTCGGACTCGGCGCACGCGGACCCCAGATTCTCGCCGCGATCAACAAGGTCGAGACCGATTTCGGCCGGCTGAACCAGGTCACCTCCTACGCCGGAGCGATCGGCTGGATGCAATTCATGCCGGCTACCTGGGATTCATACGGGATTGACGGCGACGGCGACGGCAAGGACGACCCTTACAACCCTCGCGACGCGATCCACTCGGCCGCCAACTACCTCAGCGCGGCCGGAGCACCCGGTGACTGGTACGACGCGATCTGGGCCTACAACCACGCCGACTGGTACGTCAACGACGTACTCGAGAAGGCGGCATGTTACGGCGCCCTCGAGGACACCACCGAAGTCGACGACGGGATCGCCACCTTTGTCTGCAAACCGAACCTGAGCCGCTCACGCGAGATCCCGAACTACCTGATGCGGGCTTTCGAAGACGCGGCCTCCCGCTACGAACTCGGCCAGCGCGGAATCTGGGCCCTGGCCGCGGTGGCACGGCTGGAATCCGATTACGGGCGGGGCATGACCCGGGCCGAGCAGGCCGATACCGGCGTGATGGGTTTCTCGCGGAGCGAGTGGAAGCGGTACGGGGTTGACGGTGACGGCGACGGGCTGGTCAGGCGGGGGGAAGCCTGGGACGCGATCGCCTCTTTCGCCCGTCTGCTCTGGTCGAAGCCTTCGATCCGGGCCGGGCTGTTCGAGCACAACCATGCCGCCTGGTACGTCGAGGCGACGATGCGGGACGCAAAACAGATCGCCGGCGAGTGCGACCGGTCGAAGGCCACCTGGAACATCGCCTACCCGGCGCCGGCCACGGCGGTCACCGAGATCAACTGGAGCAACCTCCAGATCCTGAATCCGTCGGCCCAGGCGGACATCCAGAACGGCATGATCGACCCGAGGGTGGTCAACCTGCTGGCGATCCTGACCCGGAATCACACCCTGCAGGTCTCCTCACTCCGCTCCGACCACGGCATGATGACCAGCTCCGGCAACGTCTCCAACCACTACTTCGGCCGGGCCGTGGACATCGCCGCGGTCGACGGTGTCTCCTGCACCGACATGTCGCCGGAAGGGCCCTGCGCCACGGTCGGCCGCCTGCTCACCCTGCTTCCGGAAGGGGCCAGGCCGACCGAGCTGATCTACGGATTCGATCTCGACGGAGACGGCCCGGCCTTCGCCATGGCCGACCACCGCGACCACATCCACGCCGGCTTCGGGCCCTGATCAGCCGGCCAGGGCGGCTTTCTTGCGGGCGGACTTGTCTTGGAGGCGGCGGCAGGCTTCGAGTGCGTCCCAGCCCTCGCCACCTGCGGTCAGTGCCCCGGAGTCGCCGAACACCGCGCCGTCCTTGACTTCGGCTCGCAGGTTGCGGCCGAGTACCGCCGACGCGACCTCGACCCCGCCGGTCATGGCTCCGACGATGCCGTGGCCGCTCCGGGTGCTGACCCCGCTCAGGTAGAGACCCTCGATCTCGGTCCGGTAGTCGGGCCTCAGCGGTCCGAACTGGTCGGTCGCAAGTTCGATGCCGTAACAGGAGCCCTCGCTCGAACCGGTGTACCTGGTCTGGGTCATCGGGGTTGCCGCCTCTTTCCAGACGATGTGCGAGCGCAGATCGCCGAGCACCTTTTCGGCCCCGTCGATCAGCAGTTCGGTGATGTTGTCCTTGGCGGCCCGGTAGCCCTCCTGCCGGCTGTACCGGGGCGCCGTCTCGTCGCTGTCGACTCCCCAGGCTTCCAGCGCCGGGGTCGTCCAGGTCATCAACTCGACCGTTGAGCAACCCGGAGGGGTGTGTCCGGTCCATTCCGGGTCCTTGACTGTCGCCGACGTGATGTACACCGGCGGGTCGGGGTCGAATTCACCGGCCGATACGTACTCGTATGACCTCTCGTCGTCATAGCGGGGATGCAGCCAGTAGTTCGTATTCGGCATGCGTTCGTTCAGGTCGAAGTCGAGACCGAGGTAGACGCAGACGAGAGGTGTCGCCATCCGGTAGCCGTCGACGATTTCGGCCAGGCCTTCCGGCAGCACCGCGGGATCGAGCAGGTCCAGGAAGGTGCGCTTGAGGTCGGCGGTCGAGATCACGACCGGGGCGGCTATCTGCTCTCCGCCTTCCAGCGTGACCCCGGTGGCAACGCCCTCTTCGACCTCGATCGAGGTGACTTCGGCGTGGGTCCGGACACGACCGCCGTTTGTGTGGATGACGTCGATCAGATGCGCGGCCAGGACCTGGCCCCCGCCCCTCACGTAGAAGGCACCTTCCTGCATGTAGTGATCGACCAGGCCGGCGTGCAGGGTCACCGGGGTGCGCGAAGGCGGGGTCGCGTAATCGCCCGCGTGGCCGGTCAGCACCGCCCGCGACTTCTCTGAAAGACCGCAGTCGTCGAACAGTTCAGTCAGCGAGCGCATGCCCCAGCTGACCACGGTCGGGGCCTTGGCCAGGTACTGCTCCAGATCGGAATCCCTGTTCGGGATTCCGGCGACACGCAACTCGGCCATGATCTCCTGGAAGATGCCGGTGCATTTTCTGAGGCCGTCGGCCTCTTCGGGGAAGGTCTCGACCAGCCGCTCGGTGTAGGCGTCCCACCCCTTGGGCACCCGGAACTCGAAGTCGGGAAAAATGAAGGTGTCGAAACCGTCGGGGTCCATCTCGACGAACTCGATGCGGTCGAGCAGGCCGATGCCCTCGAGTACCCCGGCGATGGCTCCGGTCTTCACCCCCCCGATGTAGTGCAGTCCGACGTCGAACTGCCACTCGCCCTTGCGGCGGAAGGTCTGGCTGCAGCCTCCGGCGACGTCGTAGCGCTCGAGGACGAGGACCTTCTGACCGTTCGCGGCCAGATACGCGGCCGCGGTCAGGCCGCTGAGGCCGGAGCCGACCACGATCGCGTCCCACGGACCGGTGGCGGGAGAGGGCGTCGTACCTTCGTCACTTCCATTTTCTATACTCATGGGCGTGACTATACAACTAATTGACTATGCGGTTCAGGGTCCGGCTGGATCCGCCGCGACGGGACGACCGGCATGGCCCTGAAGCACGCCATCCTTGCCGCCCTCCGGGAAGAGGAGGCCTCGGGGTATGAGCTTTCAAAGCGCTTCGATGTCTCGGTGGCCAACTTCTGGCCGGCCACACCCCAGCAGATCTACCGCGAACTGGACCGTCTCGAAGACGACGGGCTGCTCGCGGCGAGACTGGTTGAGCAGTCACGCCGCCCGAACAAGCGCATCTTCAGCCTGACCGCCGACGGGCGTCAGGAGCTCGGACGCTTCATCGAGACGCCATCCCGCCCGACCGCGATCAGAGACGACCTGCTGGTCAAGGTGGTGGCCCTCGACGATGAAAACGCCGAAGCGGTCGCTGCCGCGATCCGGGAGCGCCTGGAGCAGTCGGAAGCGAAGCTCGGCCTCTACCGCCGCATCCGGTCGGCCATGCTCGGTGACCTGGACGAAGCCGGCTACCTGAGATCGACCGAGCGGGTCGGCGACTATCTCGCCCTAATGCGCGGCATCTCATTCGAGGAAGACAACCAGGCCTGGTGCCGCTCGTCTCTGAAGGTCATCGCCGGTCGCCGAACCGGCGTTCCGGGCTGAGTCCGGCTGCCATATGCTGGGGGCGAATCCGAACTCCAAGAGAGGACTGCCGTGCCGACTTATGTGATGCTGACCAACCTGACCACAGAGGGCAGAAAAACCCTCAAGAACTACCCGGGCCGCGTGGCTGAAGTCAACGCCGAGGTCGAGGCTCTCGGAGCCAAGGTAGTCGAGCAGTACATCACCCTCGGCCAGTACGACTTCGTGACGATCATCGAAGCGCCGTCAGAAGAGGCGATGGCCAAAGTCTCGATCGAGATGGGCTCCCGCGGAACCATGACCAGCCAGACCCTGACCGCGCTCTCGGCCGAACGGCTGGCCGAAGTCCTCTGACGACCCCGGCCGGATCGCGGGCTACAACTCCTTGAACCACAAGGGCCCCGGCCCACAAGGTCAGCCCTCCGGACCCGGAGACTCCGAACCCGGGGAACCGGGCTCCGGCCCGCGGATCCTCGTGCTCGGGGGCGGCGGTCGCGAGCACGCGATCGTCAAGGCCCTGGCCCGCTCGCCACAGAACCCCCGGCTCTTCTGCGCACCCGGCAATCCCGGGATCGCTGCCGACGCGACCTGCCTGCCCGGGATCGATCCGTCTGATGTTCCGGCGGTGGTCGAGGCCGCCCTCGAAAACGGGATCGATCTGGTCGCCGTCGGCCCGGAGGCACCGCTGGTCGCGGGAGCGGTCGACGCCCTGACCGAAGCCGGTATCCGGGCCTTCGGACCGACTCGCGAAGCGGCGCGCCTGGAGGGCTCAAAGACGTTCGCCAAGGAGGCGATGAGGGAGGTCGGCATACCGACCGCTTCGTTCACCGTGCTCGGCGACCGTGACGAGGCGCTCGACCGGGTCAGCCGCGCCTCCTACCCGCTGGTGCTGAAGGCGGACGGCCTGGCTGCCGGCAAGGGTGTCCTGATCTGCCCGACCGAGGCGGAGGCAGGCGAGGCGGTCGAGGTCTTTTTCACCGAGCGCCGGTTCGGGAAGACCGAGGTCGTGCTGGAGGAGTTCCTCGACGGGGAAGAGCTCTCCCTCGTGGCGATCTGCGACGGCGAGGTCGCGATCCCGCTCGCTCCTGCGCAGGACTACAAGCGGATAGGCGACGGCGACACCGGGCCCAACACCGGCGGCATGGGCAGCTACTCGCCGGTCGCAACGGTCAGCGACCGGGACCTGGCCGAGCTGAGCGCAACCGTCCACCAGCCGATCGTCGATCTCATGGCCCGGCGCGGACACCCCTTCCACGGAATCCTCTATGCCGGCCTGATGATGACCGCTTCGGGGCCCAAAGTCCTCGAATACAACACCCGCTTCGGTGATCCCGAAACACAGGCTGTGCTGCCGCGGCTCAGGAGTGATCTGGTCGAGCTTTTCACCGCCGCCTGCCAGCCGGGAGGCCTGGCCGGCCTCGCTTCCGGACCGGCCGCCGAATCCGGCCGGCAACTCATCGAGTTCAGCCCCGAGTGGGCGGTCACGGTGGTGCTCGCCTCGGCCGGCTATCCGGCTTCGTCTTCAAAGGGCGATCCGATCGAAGGCCTGGCGGCCGCAGCCGAAACGGCGGAGGTGATCCACGCCGGGACCGCCGAGCACGAAGGGGGCGTGGTGACCGCCGGGGGGCGGGTCCTCAACCTGACGGGGCTCGGGCCAGATGCTGCAGCAGCGCGGCAACGGGCTTACGATGCGGCTGAAGCGATTCAATTTGAAGGCAAACAGATGCGCAGCGACATCGCCGACCGGGCGGTTGAGCGCGCCGGACAGGACCGATACAAGTGAGCGAGAACCCCCAGCCGCGAGAAGCCGAGACCCTGGCCTCGGTCGAGGAGATGTTCGAGGAGATCGAGGTCGAGCAGCCTCTGGTCGGGATCATCATGGGCTCGAAGAACGACAAGCCGAAGATGCAGCCGGCCGGAGCCGCGCTCGAAGAGGCCGATATCCAGTACGAGGTCCGGGTCATGTCGGCCCATCGTGATCCCGAACTGGTCACCGACTACTGCACAAACGCCCGGATGCGCGGCCTCAAGGTGATCATCGCCGGCGCCGGCATGTCGGCCGCCCTGCCCGGGGTCGCCGCCGCCCACACCGACCTGCCGGTGATCGGGGTGCCGATCCTCGGCAAGTCACTCGGCGGGCTCGACGCCCTGCTCTCGGCCGTCCAGATGCCCCCGGGGATCCCGGTCGCCTGCGTCGCGATCGACGGCGCCAAAAACGCGGGTGTGCTGGCCGCCCGCATGCTGAGCATCTAGATGATCGAGCGCTACACCAGGCCCGGGATCGGCGCCGTCTGGACGCCCCGGGCGAAGATGGACTCCTGGCTGAAAGTGGAACTTGCGGCGACCGACGCCTGGGCCGCCGAAGGTGTGGTCCCGGCGGAAGCGGCCGCCGCCTGCCGCGAGCGGGCGGCGTTCACGGTGGAAGCGGTCAACGCGCGTGAAGAAATCACCAACCATGACGTTGCCGCTTTCATCGATATCGTCGCCGAGTCGGTCGGTGAGGAGGGGCGCTGGATCCACTACGGGCTGACCTCTTCCGACGTGCTCGATACCGCCCTGGCCACCCAGCTGACCGAGGCCGGCAGGATCCTGGTTGAAGGTGCGCGGGCCTGGCGGGACTCGCTGGTGACCCGGGCCTTCGAGTTCCGCGACACGCTCTGCGTGGGCAGGACCCACGGGGTCCACGCCGAGCCGACCACCTTCGGCCTGCGTCTGGCCGGTTTCGCCTTCGAAGCCGACCGCAACCTGAAGCGGCTGGAGGCGGCGACCGCCCAGTGTGCGCGCGGCAAGCTTTCCGGTGCGGTGGGAACCTACGCCTCGGTCCCGCCGGCGATCGAGCGGCGGGTGATGGAAACGCTGGGGCTCGAGCGCGAGGAGATCGCGACCCAGGTGGTCCCCCGGGACCGCCACGCGGAACTGCTCAGCACGATCGCTCTGGCCGGCGCCGGTATCGAGCGCTTCGCGACCGAGGTCCGGCACCTTCAGCGGACCGAGGTCCGCGAGGCCGAGGAACCTTTTGCCTCCGGACAGCAGAAGGGATCGTCGGCGATGCCGCACAAGCGCAACCCGATCCGGTGCGAGCGACTGACCGGCCTCGCCCGTCTGCTTCGCGGCTACGCCCAGACCGGGCTCGAGAACGTCGCGCTCTGGCACGAGCGGGACATCTCTCATTCCGGGGCTGAGCGGGTGATCCTGCCGGACGCGACGATCACGCTCGACTACATGCAGCATCTGGCTACCCAGGTCGCCTCGGGTCTGGTCGTGCATACCGACCGGCTCGCCTCCAACCTCGAGCAGACCCACGGGGCGCTGTTCAGCCAGCGTGCACTGACCGCCCTGGTCGAGTCGGGCATGACCAGGGACGAGGCCTATCGCACGGTCCAGGCCGCTGCGCACGAGGCCTTCGACAGCGGTACCCATTTCCGCGAACTGATCGGCAGCGCCGCCCCGGACCTGGACCTGGACGAAATCTTCGACTACAGCGCTTACCTGACCCACTTGCCAGAGATCTTCGAACGGCTCGAAGAGATCGCCGGGTAGCCTGCGCCCATGGGCCTCTACACCTGCGAACAGAAGAAGAGCACTCCGAGGTTCCACCCCTGCGGCAAGGCGGCCAAGGCACTCGATGACGCCGGTCACGAGTACGAAATCGAGGCTGTCGGCGGCTACAGGATGCTGCCCTGGACCTGGCCAAAGCGCTCCCGCGACCGGGCCGTGATCAAGGAGCTGAGCGGACAGGAAAACGTGCCGATCCTGGTCCTTGACGACGGTGAGGTGATTTCCGGCTCTGGCACGATCGCCGACTGGGCCGAGGCCAATCCCGCCTCCGACTGACCCGGGCCACGGGTCGGCCCTGAATCGGGCTCCGCGCGCCGGGTTCGGGCTCGGTCAAGCCGGGCGAAGGCTCGTAGAACGCTCGGGCTCAGCCGGGGTAGGTCGCCTGGCGGGCGCCCATGATCTGGACGATTTCGCCGCCGAAGCCGACCGCGAAGAGCCGGGCTGAGCGGAATCTCTTCTTGCCGCGGCCGAAGTCGAGCGAGGAGGGCCGTTCGATGCCGGAGGCCAGCACGCAGATCCGGCGATCTGAATCGATCTTCCAGATCTCTCCGGTCGCCCAGGCGGCCGCGTAGAGGCTGCCGTGGTTGTCCCGGGTCAGGCCGTCGAGGACGACGTTGCTGTCAACCAGGCCCTCGGCACTGACCCAGGTCTTGACGTTAGTCGGATTGGCGATCTCGATCCGGCTGATGGTCGAAGGAGTGACCAGGGTCTGGTTGGCGAAAATGTACTTGCCGCCGCGGCTGATCGCCATTCCATTGGCGCTCTCGAGCGTCGCCCAGCCGTTTTTGGTCACGCCCCTGCTTGAGATCCGGTCGAGCTTGCTTCCGAAATCATTTGACGCGTAGATCGCACCGTTATCGGCCCGGACGACACCGTTGGCCATGCCGAGATGGTCAGACACGACCGAGTAGTTGCCGTTGCCGAGATTCACCCGGAGCAGCCTGGCCATGGGGGTCTCATCGCCGACTGATCCGTTGGCAAGGTTGTTGCCGTTGCCCCAGAGCATGCGGTGACCGTCCCAGGCGAGTCCACCGGCACCCGGTTCGCTCTCGGCGACCGTGGTCGGATCGTTCCCCGGGCTGCCGTAGCGGAGCAGGGCGCTGCCTTCCTCCCCGGTCGGCCGGGAAGAGACGAACAGGCGACCGGAATTACCGGCGATCACCGCTTCCAGGGTCCCCTGGTCCTGGTAGATCGTCTGCTGGCTGTAGCCGCCTTCGCAGGCCAGCACTTCGGCCGAAGCCGAACCGGCGCCCAACCCGGCTGCCAGAACGAGAGCAAGTGGAAGAGTCACGAAAAACCGACGCATCGAGCGAAGTTTATCCCAAGCCCGCGGGCCGGGCAGGCAGGCCTCCGGGGAGTTGTCCGGATCGAGCAGCTAGCATCGGCCCTCAACATGGGCTATTCGATCGACGACCTGAAACTCCATTCCTCCGGCAAGGTCCGTGAGATCTACGAAGTCGACGGCGACCTGCTGCTGGTCGCCTCGGACCGGATCTCGATCTACGACGTGATCATGCCGACCCCGATCCCGGGGAAAGGCGAGATCCTGACCCGGATGTCGAACTTCTGGTTCGAGAATACGAGCGGGATCGTGCCCAATCACTTCCTCTCGAGCGAGGTGCCGGACGAGGTCGCCGGCCGGGGGGTGCGAGTGCGCAGGCTGAAGATGTACCCGATCGAATGCGTGGTCAGGGGCTACCTCTCGGGATCGGGCTGGAAGGAATACCAGGAGTCCGGATCGGTCTGCGGGATCGGCCTGCCGGAAGGCCTGACCGAATCCGACAGACTGCCGCGGCCGATCTTCACCCCGGCGACCAAGGCCGAACTCGGCGACCACGACGAAAACATCGATTTCGAGCGTGCCGTCGAACTGATCGGCGACCGCGACCTGATGGAGGAGCTGCGCAGGATCTCGATCGAGCTCTACGAGTACGGGGCGGGTCACGCAGCCGACCGGGGAATCATCCTGGCCGACACGAAGTTCGAATTCGGGAGCCACGCGGGGGCCGAGATCATGCTCGGTGACGAGGTCCTGACTCCGGACTCTTCGCGCTACTGGCCGGCCGGCCTGTACGCCCCCGGAAAGACCCAGCCGTCTTTTGACAAGCAGTTTGTCCGTGACTGGGCCAATGCCGCCGGATGGGATCACACCCCGCCGGCCCCGGAGCTGCCCGAAGAAGTGGTCGCCCAGACCCAGGACAAATACCGCGAGGCATTCGAGCGGATCACCGGGGCGAGCTTCAGCGGGGCCTCGGCCGGTCCGTCCGGAGGCGAAGTGTGATCACCGCCCGCGTTCTGATCCGGCCGAAAGAAGGCATCCTCGACGCCCAGGGCAAAGCGGTGGAAAGGGCGCTGCCCGCGCTGGGGTTCGAAGGGATCGAGCACGTGCGGGTCGGCCGGATCGTCGAGCTCCGGGCCGAAAACGCCGACCGGCTCGAAGAGCTCTGCGAGAAGCTGCTGGCCAACCCGCTGATCGAGGACTACGAAATCGAGATCGCGTGATCTGGGGGGTGCTGCAGTTCCCCGGCTCCTGCGACGAGCGGGACGCCCTGCACGCCTGTCGCCTGGCGAGAGTGGAATTCGGCGACCAGGCCCGCCTGGTCTGGCATGAAGAAACCGACCTTTCCGGCCTGGACGGGATCGTCATTCCCGGAGGGTTCTCCTACGGCGACTATCTCCGGGCCGGCGCGATCGCCCGGTTTGCCCCGGCGATGTCGGCCGTGGCCGATTTCGCCGCGGCGGGCGGCCCGGTGCTCGGTATCTGCAACGGGTTCCAGGTACTTTGCGAAAGCGGCCTGCTTCCCGGAGCGCTGCTGACCAACACCGGAACCCGCTTCATCTGCCGCCAGGGTGAGCTTGTGGTCGGCGAGGCCGATTCGCCGTTCCTTTCCCGGTTCGAGCCGGGGGAGAAGATCTCGGTCCCGTTCAAGCACGAGAGCGGCCGCTTTTACGCTCCCCCCGAACTGCTCGCCCGGATCGAGGAGAACAGCCAGGTGGCATTCCGCTACGCCCCCGGCCAGAATCCCAACGGCTCGCTCAACGACATCGCCGGGGTGATAAACGAAGCCGGCAACGTGCTCGGTCTGATGCCACACCCCGAGCACGCGGTCGAGGCCTTCAGCGGCTCAACCGACGGCCTCCGGATCTTCCAGGGGCCCACCCGGGCGGCCGGTCCCGTCGGGGTCGCCGCGTGAGCAAGCACGGCGAACTCGGGCTGACCGACGCCGAATTCGAGCTGATCTGCCAGAAAATGGAACGCCCGCCGAACGATGTCGAGCTGGCGATGTTCTCCCTGCTCTGGTCTGAGCACTGCGCCTACAAGCACTCGCGCAAGCTACTCAAGACCCTGCCCAGCGAAGGGGTCCGGGTGGTCATGGGGCCCGGGGAGAACGCCGGGGCGGTCGACATCGGCAACGGCTTTTCGATCGCCTTCAAGGTCGAATCCCACAATCACCCGAGCGCGGTCGAGCCGTTCGAGGGCGCCGCCACCGGCGTCGGCGGCATCCTGCGCGACGTGATCGCGCTCGGCGCCCGCCCGATCGCGATCCTCGACTCACTCCGCTTCGGCGAGCTCGACACCGAACGGACCCGGTACCTGCTTGACGGTGTGGTCCGCGGAATCGGCCACTACGGAAACTCGATGGGCATCCCGACGGTCGGCGGGGAGATCTACTTCGAGCCGCCGTATGAGCAGAACCCGCTGGTCAATGCGATGTGCGCCGGCATCGCCCGGACCGACGGGATGGTCAGGGCGGCCGCGTCCGGGGTCGGCAACAAGGTGGTGCTGATGGGATCGCTGACCGGCCGCGACGGGATCGGCGGGGCGTCCGTCCTGGCCTCGGCCGAGCTCGGCGAAGGTGAGTCCGACAAGCGGCCGACCGTCCAGATCGGTGACCCGTTCGAGGAATCGAAGCTGCTCGAGTGCTGCCAGGAGTTGCTGGAGGCAGACCTGCTGGTCTCGCTTCAGGACCTCGGCGCAGCCGGCCTGACCTCTTCGGCCGGTGAGATGGCGTCGGCCGGCGGGGTCGGGATCGACATCGATGTCGGTCTGGTCCCGTTGCGGGAGGCCGATATGGAGCCGTTCGAGATCATGGTCTCGGAGTCCCAGGAGCGGATGCTGGCCGTGGTCGAACCGGAACGGGTGGACGAGGTCCTTGCGCTCTGCGACAAGTGGCAGACGGCCTCGGCGGTGATCGGCGAAGTCACGGCGAGCGGTGACTTCCGCATCCTTCGCGGCGGTGAGACCGTGGGAGAGATCGCGGTGGACGCCCTGGTGGACGGATGTCCGCTCTACGACCTCGACCCGGCCGAGCCCCCGGAATGGATCTATGCCAACCGGCGCACGATCGACAGTACCGACCCCAGTCAGATCCTGCTCGCCCTGCTCGCTTCGTCCTCGATCGCCTCGAAGCAGTGGGCATACGACCAGTACGACACGCTGGTCGGCTCGCGCACGGCCCACCGGGCCGGAGACGCCGACGCGGCCGTGCTCCGCGTCCCCGAGGCGGGACGGTCAATCGCGATCGCGATTGACGGCAACGGCAGACGGGTCGCCTGCGACCCCTATCTGGGCACGATCGAAGCGACGCTCGAGTGCGCCGCCAATCTGGCCTGCGTCGGTGCCGAACCACTCGGAGTGACCAACTGCCTCAACTTCGGCAACCCGGAAAAGCCGACCGTCGCCTGGCAGCTCAGCCGCTCGATCGAAGGTCTCGGCGACGTCTGCCGGGAGCTCGATCTTCCGGTGGTCGGCGGCAACGTGTCGCTCTACAACGAGACTCCGTCCGGCCCGATCTACCCGACCCCGGTGATCGGCATGGTCGGCGAGGTCCCGGACCACACGAAGTCCGCCGGCCGGCCCTGGAAAGCGGGCGACACGATCGCCCTGGTCGGCCCGCTGAATCCCTCGCTGGCCGGTTCCGAACTGGAGAAGGCAAGGGGCGAGCTCGGCAGCGGGCTGCCGGAGGCCGAGGTCGGAGCTATCTGGGGGGCGGTCGGGCTGGTCCGCGACGCGGTCCGGTCGGGCGAGATCGAAACCGCGACCGACGTATCCGACGGCGGCATCGCCACGACCCTGGCCGAACTCGCCCTGACCGCCGGCATCGGCTGTGAGGTCGATCTTGACCCGGTGATGACGGTTCATCAGCTCAGCCCCGAAGACGCCCTGTTCGGCGAGGGTCCGGGGGGTTTCATCCTGGCCGGACACGCCCAGGCGATCGAGGCGCTCGGCGGGGGCGGAGTCGAACTCGAGATCATCGGGGAAGCCGGAGGCGGGACGATCGAGATCTCGGCCGGCGGCGAGCAGGTCCGGGTTCTGGTCGCCGAGGCGTCGGCGGCGTTTGAATCGCTCCCGGAAAGCATCGAAGCCTGAGCGCCGGCGACCGTCTGCCAATGGCATCGTCCGACCCCGACCCCGACCCAGACTCCTGCCGCGTCCCGGAGCCCGAGCCGGACTCGTGCCCGGTCCCCGACCCCGATTCCGAGATCTGCCTCCCCGAGCCCGGTCAGGGCGATCCCGGCACGACCGAGAGCAAGCGCGACCTGGCGGCCCAGGTCGCCCGGCCGATGCGCCAGTTCCTGGCCACCGAGTCCGGCTCGGCCGGGCTGCTGCTCGCCGCCACGGTGATCGCCCTGGTCTGGGCAAATTCACCGCTGGCCTCCAGCTACGTCTCCTTCTGGGCGACTGAACTCAGCGTCACGCTCGGCGACTGGTCGCTCGCCCTCGACTTGCGTCACTGGGTCGACGAAGGCCTGATGGCGCTCTTCTTTTTCGTGATTGGGCTCGAGGTCCGACGCGAGCTGGCGATGGGCGAGTTGACCGAGCGGCGGCGGATCGCGGTCCCGGTGATCGGCGGGATCGGGGGCATGCTGATCCCGGCCCTGATCTTCCTGCTGATCAACCCGAGCGGCGAGGCGGCCAATGGCTGGGGCATCGTGATCGCGACCGATACCGCTTTCGTACTGGGGGCGCTCGCCCTGGTCGGGCCAAAATTCTCCACCCAGCTAAGGGTCTTCCTGCTCACCCTGGCGATCGTCGACGACATCGTCGCGATCTCGATCATCGGGGTGGTATACGCCGATGCGCTCAACCCGGTGGCGCTCGCCGTGTGCGGGGCCTGCCTGGCGGTGATCGCCCTGCTGCCTCGCCTGGGCATATGGCAGGGAGGGGCCTACCTGTTCGTCGGGCTGATCCTGATAGTTGCGGCGATCGAATCCGGCCTCCACCCGACCCTTGCCGGGATGCTCGCCGGTCTGCTGGTGGTCGCCCATCCGCCGACCCGGGGTGATGTCGAACGTGCCGACCGCAAGACCCGGGCCTTCCGCCAGTCGCCACTGCCGGACGTGGCCCGATCGGCCCATCGCAGCGTGCAGCAGGCGCTCTCCCCGAACGAGCGCCTTCAGACGATGCTTCATCCGCTGGCCAGCTACGTGATCGTTCCGCTGTTCGCCCTGGCCAACGCCGGCGTGGACCTCCGCGGCGGAATCCTGGCGGAGGCGCTTTCCTCGCCGGTCACCTGGGGCGTGGTGGCGGGACTGGTGATCGGCAAGACCACCGGCATCACGGCCGGCGTGTTCGCCACGGTCCGATCCGGACTGGGCGAGATCCCGCGTGGGGTCGGAGGGGGCCAGATGGTCGGCGGCGCCGCACTTTCCGGAATCGGATTCACCGTCTCGCTGCTGATCGCCGGCCTGGCCTTTGAAGATCCGGTGCTCCAGGACCAGGCCGTGGTCGGGATCATGATCGCCGCCGTCCTGGCGACCGGACTGGGCTGGCTGACCTTCAAGCTGGCGGCTGCCCTGAGGGGTGAGACCGAGGCCGGCCTGCCGCGCAAGCTCGATCAGCCGGTTGATCCCGAACGCGATCACATCCGCGGACCGGTGGACGCGCCACTGACTCTGGTCGAGTACGCCGACTTCGAGTGTCCATTCTGCGGAAAGAGCACCGGCATGATCGAGGAGCTGAGGGCCGAACTCGGCGACCGGCTGCGTTACGTCTACCGCCACCTCGCCCTGATCGAGGTCCACCCCCACTCCGAGCTGGCGGCCGAGGCCGCCGAGGCGGCTGCCAGTCAAGGCAGGTTCTGGGAAATGCACGATCTGTTGTTCGAGCATCAGGGAGAGCTCGACATCGAGGACCTGATCGGATACGCCGGCCACCTCGACCTCGACGTCGATCAGTTCGTCACCGAGGTCGAAGAAGGCCGGAACGCCTGGCGGATCCAGGAGGACGCGGTCAGCGCTGACGCCAGCGGCGCCCATGGCACGCCGACCTTCTTCATCGGCGGTATCCGCCACATCGGTGCCTATGACGCCCGCACCCTGGCCGGGGAACTCCTCGCGTCAGCCTGAACCGGGGCCTCCCGTCCGGTCCCCTCTCACCAGGGCCGTCGCTGATACCCTCTCTTTGTAGGTAGACCGCCTACGCCTCTATTTCCATCCAGCAACAGGTGGTTTCCAGACCTTGAGCGAACAGACTTACCTGGATCGCGAAGGACCGCGTGACGAATGTGGAGTGTTTGGCGTTTTCGCGCCGGGACACGACGTGTCCAGACTCTCCTACTTCGGTCTCTTCGCCCTCCAGCACCGGGGCCAGGAATCGGCCGGGATCGCCACCTGCGAAGGAGGCCACATCACGACGATGCGTGATTCCGGACTGGTCTCGCAGGTCTTCGACGAGGACAAGCTGCGGGCGCTCACCGGCGACATGGCGATCGGCCACGTGCGTTACTCGACCACCGGCGGCAGTTCCTGGGAAAACACCCAGCCGATCTGGCGCGATGACGGCCGTGAGGTGGCGCTCGTCCACAACGGCAACCTGACCAACGCGGTCGAAATCTACAACCGTCTGAAGCGCAAGGGCCTCACTTTCCGCGGGACCACCGACTCGGAGATCATCGCCGCCCTGATCTCCTGCGACTACGGCCGCTACGTCGAAGATGCGGTCGCCAACGTGATGCCCCAGATGGAGGGCGCCTACTCGACCGTGGTCATGACCAAACACGCGATCGTCGCTTTCCGCGATCCGTACGGCATCCGGCCGCTTTCGCTGGGCAAGCTCGAAGATCACTACGTCGTCGCTTCGGAAAGCTGCGCCTTCGACATCATCGGGGCCGAGTTGATCCGCGAGGTCAACCCGGGCGAGATGATCTCTCTGACCAAGCGGGGGCTCGAATCGCGACAGGTAGTCAAGTCGGAGCGCACCGCGATGTGCGTCTTCGAGCACATCTACTTCTCCCGCCCGGACACCAAACTCGAGGGCAAGCGGCTGCAGGAAGTGCGCGGCCAGATGGGCGAGATCCTCTGGCGCGAGGCGCCGGCCGACGCCGACCTGGTGATCGCCGTGCCCGACTCCGGCACCCCGGCCGCCCGCGGCTATGCCCGGGCCTCGGGCCTGCCCCAGGACGACGGCCTGATCAAGAACCGCTACGTCGCCCGGACCTTCATCCAGCCCGGTCAGGAGCTCCGGAAACACGGCCTGCGGATGAAGTTCAACCCCCTGCCGGAGATCATCTCGGGCAAGCGGGTGGTCGTCGTGGACGACTCGATCGTCCGCGGCAACACCACCCGGCAGATCGTCAAGATGCTGCGGGACGCCGGGGCCGCCGAGGTCCACCTGCGGATCTCGGCCCCGCCGATCCGCTACGGCTGCAACTACGGGATCGACATGTCGGCCCGGACCGAAATGGTCGCCCACGATCGCACGATCCCCGAGATCGCCGGGGAGATCGGGGCCGACTCGCTGGCCTACCTTTCGATGGAAGGCGTCTACGAGGCGGTCGGCACCCCGGCCTCGGTTCACTGCGACGCCTGCTTCACCGGCAACTACCCGCTCGGCGACGACCCCGACGAGGCCGACGGCAAATTCGACCTCGAAGAGATCGCCGTCCTCCCGGTCGGCCAGTCGGGCCGCTGACCCCGGCTGCCCGCCGACACGTCCGGGCCGCTCAGGAAGAAAGGCAACGGTGCCGTCACCAAACGAAGCGAATCGCGATTTTGACGTCGTAGTTTTCGGGGCAACCGGCTTCGTCGGCCGGCTTACGGCTGACTACCTCGCGCGCCAGGCACCGGCAGATCTGCGGATCGCCCTCGCCGGACGCTCGCCGGACAGGCTGGAGCGGGCCCGCGCAGAGCTCGGAGAGAAGGCATCGGAGTGGCCGCTGATCGTCGCGGAAAGCTGCGATGAGCAGGCAATGACCCGACTGGCCGGTGCGACACGCGTGGTAGCGACGACGGTGGGCCCGTACATGCGGTACGGCATGCCCCTTGTTGCGGCCTGTGCCGCCGCGGGCACCCACTACGCCGACCTGACCGGCGAGGTGCTGTTCATGCGCCGCTCTATCGACGAGCACGATGCGGACGCGCGCGCGAGCGGCGCACGCATCGTCCACACATGCGGCTTCGACTCGATCCCCTCTGATCTCGGGGCCCTCGCTCTCCACGCCCACGCGACCGGTCACGACCTGGGGGGCCTTCGGGACACGACCTACGTGATGGTGTCGATGCGCGGCGGCATGAGCGGCGGAACAGTCGACTCGCTGCGCGGCCAGCTGGATGCCGCCCGTCGCGATCCGGCCGCCCGCAAGCTGATGGGAGACCCCTACTCTCTGAGCCCGGACCGTGCCCTGGATCCGGACCCCGGTCCCGAACGTGATCCGGTTTCGGTGGTTCACGACGAGGCGCTCGGAGGTTTTCTCGCGCCGTTCCTCATGGGCGGCGTCAATACGCGCGTGGTCCGGCGCAGCAACGCACTGCTGGAATACGCCTATGGTCGCGACCTGCGCTACCGCGAACTCATGCTCGCCGGAGGGCTGCCACTCGGACCGATGAAGGCGGCGGGTATCGCGGGTGGAATGGCGGCGCTCGTGGGTGGCCTGTCGTTCGCGCCCACTCGCGCGCTACTGGACCGGATACTCCCCGATCCCGGTGAGGGCCCGGACGAGAAGGCTCGGGAGAGCGGTTTTTTTCACGTAGACATACATGCGGAAACCGAAAGCGGCGAGCGGATCGTCAGTGAGATCCGGGCCTCGGGGGATCCCGGCTACAAAGCGACTGCCGTGATGCTGGGCGAATCTGCCCTGGCGCTCGCGCTCGACGAAGAGCGCCTCCCGGACGCCGCCGGGGTGCTGACCCCGGCTACCGCGATGGGCGAAGTACTCACCGAGCGGCTCCGCCGGGCGGGGCACACCTATCGGGTACGGGCGGCCGGAGCGGACTGACCAGAGCGGGCAGTTTCCGGCAGGATGGCGGGGTGAGTTCGAGCGAGACCTCATTCCGGATCGTGGTACTGGCCTCCGGCAGTGGTACCAACCTGCAGGCGATCCTCGACCGGCTCCACGGGGTCGAGGGGACGGCGGTGGTCGGAGTCGGATCAGACAAACCCGATGCCTTCGCCCTGGAGAGGGCCCGCTCGGCTGGGATCGGGACCGGGATCTTCGCGCGCGACGAGTACGCCGACCGCCGGGCGAGGGACGCGGCGATGGCTGACTGGATTGAATCGCTCGGCGCCGACCTGATCGCCCTAGCCGGTTACATGCAGCTGGTCGATCCCGAGTTCGTGGGCCGGTTCCGGGGCCGGATCGTCAACGTGCACCCCGCCCTGCTTCCCTCTTTTCCCGGCCTTGACGCGATCGGCCAGGCGATCGAACACGGGGTCAGGGTCACCGGGGTGACCGTGCACTTCGTCGATGAAGGGACCGACACCGGTCCGGTGATCGCCCAGCAGGCGGTAGAAGTTCCCGCAAATTGCGGGAGGGCCGAGCTCGAGCAGGCGATCCACGCCGTCGAACACAAGATTTACCCCGAGGCGATCGGCATGATCGCGGCCGGCAGGGTTAGGATCGCCGGGGAGAATTCCCGGCAGGTAATCGTCGACCAGTAAGGGTGGAGATGGACAACATTGATCCGACCAACGGACCGATCAAGGTAAAGCGCGCCCTCGTGTCGGTCTCGGACAAGACCGGCGTGACCGAGTTCGCCGCCGGGCTGGTAGCCGAAGGGGTCGAGATCCTCTCCACCGGCGGCACCGCCCGGGCCCTGCGGGAAGCCGGGATCGAAGCCACCGACGTGTCGGCGTTCACCGGCCAGAAGGAGATTCTCGACGGCCGGGTGAAAACCCTGCATCCGCGCCTCCACGCGGCGATCCTCGCCCGCCGCTCCGACCCGGAGCATGTCGAGGTACTCGCAGCCGAGGAGATCACCCCGATCGACCTCGTCTGCGTCAACCTTTACCCGTTCGAACAGACGATCGCCCGGCCGGACGTCAGTCCCCGGGACGCTATCGAGAACATCGACATCGGTGGGCCGACCATGATCAGGGCCGCCGCCAAGAACCATGAAGACGTCGTGGTCGTGGTCAAGCCCGAGTGCTACGACGCCGTACTCGAAGAGATGGGCCAGTCCGGCGGTGAGATCTCGGCATCGACCCGCCACTGGCTGGCCAACGAAGCCTTCGCACAGACCGCGCGCTACGACGCCGCGATCTCAACCTGGTTTTCCGAGTCCTATGAAACCTTCCCCGAGCACCGGGTGCTCGCTTTCGAGAAGCAGCTCGACCTCTCTTACGGTGAGAACCCTCACCAGAGGGCGGCCCTCTACTCGGAGGTGGGCCTCGAAAGCCACGTGCTGAGCGACCTCTCGAAACTCCACGGGCGGGCGCTCTCGTTCAACAACGTGCTCGACCTCGACGCGGCCCGCAAGCTGCTCGCCGACCTCGAGGGTCCGGCCTGCGTAATCGTCAAGCACAACAACCCCTGCGGGGTCGCGCTCGGCGACAGCGGGATTGACGCCTACGAACGGGCACTCTCCTGCGATCCGGTCTCGGCCTACGGCAGCGTGATCGCAGTCAACCAGACGGTCGACCGGAGACTGGCCGAGGCTCTGCACAAAAACTTCGTCGAGGTCCTGATCGCACCCGGCTATGAGGCGGACGCCCTCGGGATCCTCCAGCAGAAAGAGGCGATCCGGATATTCAAGGACGAGGCCCCGCGCTACCCCGATTCGCGCGAGAAGGACATCAAACGGGTCAGGGGCGGGATTCTGATCCAGGACCGTGACGGCGAACCGGAGCAGCGCCAGATGATGGAGGTCGTGACCGAAGTCAAGCCCTCGGAAGACGCCTGGAACGACCTGCTGTTTGCCTGGACGGTCTGCCGCCACGTGCGCTCCAACGCGATAGTCGTGGTCAGGGACGGCGTGACCCTCGGGATCGGCGCCGGTCAAATGAGCCGGGTCGACTCGGTCCGGCTGGCGCTGGAAAAGTGCCGCGAGGCTCACGGCGATGAGGCCGACGATCTGCTGGCCGGCTCGGCCCTGGCCTCGGACGCCTTCTTCCCGTTCGCAGACGGGCCGTCCGCGGCGATCGAAGCCGGGGCCACCTCGGTCATCCAGCCCGGTGGCTCCAAGCGCGACGCCGAAGTGATCGCCGCCTGCGAGGAATCCGAGACGGCGATGGTATTCACCCGGCACCGCCACTTCCGGCACTAGCGTGGAGACCGCCTGAGATGACACCCGTATCCGCCACGGTCGTTCTCTGTGATGCCGCCCAGTCGGCAGACGGGAAGCTGTATCTGATGGGTGGTGGCTGGACTCGTATCGCCGCCGATGCCACGGCGAACATGGCGCTGGGAATCATCGTCCACGTCCCTTTCGACATGTCCAATCAACAGCTTCCGCTGATCGCCGAACTGCTCGACGATGACGGCCGGACGGTGAACATCAACGGGAGCGAGGTCAAGGCGGAGGCGCAGTTCGAGATGGGGCGTCCTGCCGGCCTGAAGCAGGGAGAACAGATGTCGACGCCGTTCGCGATGAACTTCCGGGGACTTGACCTCCCGCCCGGTGGCTACGTTTTCGAGGTTTCGATTCAGGGCGAGCCGGTTGCCCGCTGCCCGTTTCGCGTCGCCTGACAGATCCGGTCGGCGCCTAAGCCAGCTTCACCGGCATCGAGTACCACTGGTTGAGGAAGGTCGAGCTGAGGCGTTCGGCTTCACCGGACTGCTCGATCGTGTCAAAGCGCCTGAGCGTCTCCTCGATCCAGAGCTTGAGTTCCAGCCTGGCCAGGCCGGCGCCGAGGCAGAAGTGGCGACCGCCGCCACCGAAACCCTGGTGCGGGTTGGGCTCGCGGCGCACGTCGAAGTAGTCCGGGTTGTCAAAGACCTTCTCGTCCCGGTTGCCGGAGACGTACCAGAGGGCCAGCTTGTCGCCGGCCTTGATCTCGGCTCCCGAGAGTTCGGTGTCGCGGGTGGCGGTGCGGCGCATGTAAGCGAAGGCCGGATGGAAGCGCACGAACTCCTCGACCACCTGCTCCAGCGGCACCGCTCCTGACCGGACCAGCTCCATCTGCTCGGGGTCGTCCATCAGGTTCTTCATGCCCGAAGTG